>JASFUJ010000396.1:0-4401 GCA_050050355.1 Acidobacteriota bacterium | reverse complement strand
GCCCTGACAGTCGATCCCGCTCCGCCCGGGAACGGACCGGCTCGCGATGAGCCACCAGCGCCAGCAGGCGGGCGGCCGCCTCCACCAGCACCCGGTAGGCCGCCGCCTGGGACGCGGACAGGAGCTCCGCCTCCACCGTGGCCGCCCGCCCGGGGATGGAGACGGCCGCCCCCTCCGTCTTGGTCCCCTGCGGCCCGGTGGAACGGCCCCCCTCCTCGCGCTCCGCCTCGAACAGGACCCCTTCGGTCCTCCCGGCGGTGACCCGCACCCGGCGGCAGGGGAGCACCTCGAAGAGGCCGGCGCCGACCGTCTGCACCGCCTCGGCCAGGGGCACCCGGTCTTCGAGGCACCGGAGCCAGGCGGGCAGATGGTCCAGGGGGAACCTCTGGAGCGAGCCGATGGAGGCGGTGGTCCGGGTGGTCCGGTGCGGGGCGGACAGCGCGAGCCGGCGGCTCTCCCCGCCGCCCGGCGCCTCGGGGCCATCGCCATCGGCCGCCTCGAAGGTGACGGCCGCCTGCAGATCGTCCTCCCCGACCCGCTCCAGGCGGCCCTCGACGGTGCCGAAGGCGACGGCGTCGCCCGCTTCGACCCGCACCGGACCGTCGATCGTCCGCCCCCGGACCCGGGTGCCGTTGGTGGAGCCCAGGTCCTCCACCTCGACCCACTGCCGCTCGACCCGGATCCGGGCGTGGCGCCGGGAGATGGTCGGATCCGCGAGCCGCAGGTCGCATCCATCGCCGGAGCCCAGCAGGATCTCCCCCTCCTCCAGGGGGAAGGTCCGGGACGAGCCGTCGGTCTTCAGGACGAGTCGGAGGGGCATCAAGAACCTCCCGAGGCGAGTGCTTCCAGGTAGGCCTCGTGGCGTCGGACGGCGACCATCTCCGGGTGGATTTCGGCGGCGGCCCGAGCCCGCGCGAGCCCCCGGCGGGCGACGGTCCGGGCCTCGCCCACCCGACCCTCCCGGAGCAGCCAGGCCGCCTGGTGCCGCAGGGCGGCCAGCTCGGTGACCCGGAAGAGCCGGGACTCGCCCTGGAGCTCGAGGGCTTCCCGGGCCGTGCGCGCCGCCTCCTCGAAGAGCTGGCGGGGGTCGCTCGTCCGGTCCGCCGCCCCGGAATCGCCCGCGAGCCGCCGGGCGCTCAGCAGGACGACCCGGGCCTCGAGACCCGTCCCCTCCGGCGGGTAGACCGCGCGCACGGGCTCCACGTGCGCCGCCGCCCGGTCGATCAGGTCGCCCGGCGGCTGGCCCCGGTCGAGGCGACTCGCGGCGTGATCGAGCAGGGTGCTCGCCAGGTTCAGGTGAGCGCTCGCCCGGTCCGGATCCCGGGCCAGGACCTCCCGGAAGGCCTTCTCCGCGGCCTCGAGCTCCTCCTCGACGGTCTCCGGCCGGGCCGACCCCTCCTGCGCGTCCCAGAGCGCCTCGGACCAGAGGATCAACCCCAGGCCCGTGCGCGGTGCCAGGTACCCCGGGTCCACCGCCAGGGCGCGACGGCAGGCCCGCTGACCGCGGGCGTACGCGGCGGTCGGATCCTCCCCCCGGAGCTGCCTGCCGTAGCCGACGTTCCCCAGGAGCTGGCAGACGCCGTTCGCCAGGCGGCTCTCCAGGGCTCCCGGCGCGTCGAGGCCCCGCTCGTACGCGTCCAGGGCGGCGACGTGCGCGGCGGAGGCGTCCCCTCCGGAGATCGCGAGCCGGCTGCCGAGCCGGTTCCAGGCGTGCCCGAGGCTCAGCCAGAGCGAGGCGTCGCCGGGGGCGGCCTCGGCCGCCGCCCGCAGGTCGGCGAGTGCCCGGCGCAGATGGGGCTCCCAGGGCGCGCCGTGGTCGTAGGCCCAGGTCCCCCGGACCCACTCCACGTTGCCCCGGTGAGCCAGGAGCCTCGGGTGGTCCGGCACGAGGGCGAGGCCGGCCCGGGCCGCTTCGACCGCCCGGCGGAGCGCCGGCTCGGGGTCCTCGCCCCGCTGGGCCAGGGCTTTGCCCATCCGCCACGAAGCGTCCGCGAGGAGGACGTGGGCGGGCACGTGATCGGGATCGATCGACAGGGCGTGCTCGCAGGCACGGTGCGCCCGGCCGTAGGGGGCGTCGGGTTCCGCGCCCTCGGCCCGCGCCTGGAACATCGCCCAGACTTCGATCCGGCACGCCAGGGCGTGGGGCCGGGGGTCGGACCGGGCGATGTCGCCGGCGGCCCCGGCGGCGCTCCGGGCCGTGGCGAGGCTCTCCCGCCCCACGGCCCGCTCGCCCCTCCCTTGGGCCTCCACGGCCCGGGTCAGAAGAGCCTCGGCGCGGAGCAGGTCGCCTTCGTAGAACCAGCTCTCGGCCGCGCTCGCTTCGGCCGCGAGCCCGGCCGCGGACTCCAGCTCACCTCGGAGGAATGCGAGCAGGGCGGCCAGGTAGGCACGTTCGTGGGGCAGGAACCGGAGGCCGCCCTCCGTGACCCGGGTCAACATCTCCCGGGCGGGGACGGCGAAGCGGCTCCGGGCTTCGGCCACCCTCGCCTCCCGGGCCGCCCGGTCGCCGAGCATCACCGCCTCCTGCCGGGCCACCCGGAACCCTTCCGCCAGGGCCCGTCCGAGGGTCAGGGCCATCGCGGGCTCCCGGTAGCCCTCCTGCCACGCCGGCTCCAGCACGTTCCGGGCCTCCTCCCAGCGGCCGAGGGCCAGGAACCCGCGGCCCGTGGCGAGGGCCCTGGGACCGCGCTCGAACGAGGAGGCTCCGTCGAGACCCCGCCGGAGCTCCTCCACCAGGCGGCCGACGCGCTCCCGGCCGGCGCGGACGTCGTGCGTGGGAGCCAGGTGCGCGAACCGCATCCGGGCCTCGACGGTCTTCGCCCGCTCGCCGAGCTCGGCCGCGAGCCGCACGCGCCGCGCCGTCCGCAGCTCGGCCGCCAGGGCCCACAGCCCCAGGATCAGGGCGAGGGCCAGGGCGACGCCGATCAGAGACGCCGCCACCGGGTGCCGCCGGACCCGGCGCCAGAGCCGTCCGGACACTCCGATCGGCCGGGCGGTGACCGGCTCCCCACGGAGCCACCGGCCCAGGTCTTCGGCCAGCGCCCGCGCCGAGGGGTAGCGGCGGTTGGGGTCCTTCTCCAGGCAGCGCTCCACCACCGCCCGCAGGTCGACCGGCAGGTCGGGGGCCACCCGCCCCAGGGGCGGCGCCTCCTCCTGGAGGACCCGGACCAGGGCGCCCACCTGGCTGTCGTCCGCGAACGGGTGGACCCCGGCCAGGAGCTCGTAGAGCACCACGCCCAGGCCGAAGACGTCGCTCCGCCGGTCCAGGGCCGCCAGATCGCCCCGGGCCTGCTCCGGCGACATGTAGCCCGGGGTCCCCAGGGCCTGGCCGGTGACGGTCAGGCCGGGCGCATCCTCTCGCGGGGCGAGCCGGCGGGCGATGCCGAAGTCGACCACACGGGGCACGGGCTCGCCGTCCGGATCTTCCTCCACCAGGATGTTGCCCGGCTTCAGGTCCCGGTGCACGAGCCCGGCCTCGTGGGCGGCGTGGATCGCCTCCGCCACGCTCCGCACCACCCGGACCTTCTCCTCGAGGGTCCGCTCCCGGAGGGCTGCGTCGAGCGGCTCGCCCGCCACCAGTTGCATGACGATGCAGGGGCGGCCGTCGCGGTACCCGACGTCGTAGACCCGCGCCACGTTCGGGTGGTCCACCCGGGCCTGGGCCCGGGCCTCGCGAAGGAACCGCTCCACCGCGGCCGGGTCGTCGTGGCGCAGGATCTTGACCGCCACGTCGCGCCGCAGCTCCTCGTCGTAGGCCCGCAGCACCCGCCCCATCGCCCCTTCGCCGAGGGGAACCGCCGTACCGAGATCCATGGATTGCCGGGATCTTACCGTGCGGAGGTGCTCCGGCGATGGCACAGTCCGTCCCCGCACCGGCACACCCGGTCCCCACCCGGACGGTGCCCGGTGCGGCCGGCCACCCACCCCCTCGAGCGCTCGGAGCCCCGGAGGTCCGGGGGTTTGCGGTCGCCCCGGGGTACCCGGCACCGAGCCTGGCACCGCGGTTGCGGAAGACGGGGGGACGCTTCGACAACCCTCTGCAACCCCGAACCTCGAGGAGGTCACCGTGCTCGACCGTATCCTGCACCGCCGCACCGCTCTCACCGCCGTCGCCCTGTTCACCGTCCTCGTCGCCCTCCCGGCGGCGCCGCTCCTCGCCGCAGACGCCTGCCGCGGCATCACCAGCGCGCCGATCACCATCACCGAGCCCGGCCACTACTGCCTGAAGGCGGACCTGGTGGTGGACATGGACTACTCCGGATCGGCCATCCGGGTCGACACCGACCACGTCGTGCTCGACTTCCAGGGCCACACCCTGCGCAACGTCGCCCGCCAGCCGCTCGGCAGCGTCCCGGTGGGGGTGTTCGCGCACGAGCGCTCCCACATCGAGGTGCGGGGCGG
>JASFUJ010000395.1:0-4405 GCA_050050355.1 Acidobacteriota bacterium | reverse complement strand
TCGAGCGGACCGGAGTCGCCCAGGGAATGAGCGGCAGCCCGGTCTATTTCGACGGCCGCCTCGCGGGCGCCGTCGCCTTCACCTGGCCGTTCGCCCAGGAGCCGATCGCCGGGATCACGCCGATCGGCGCCATGCGCGACCTGTCGCGCTCCGAGGGAGCATCGGCGGCGAGTCGCGGAGGGCCGTCGGTGGACGTGGTCGCCCTCGTGGGCCGGACGGTGCCGCCGACCTTCGCCTCGGACCTGGTGACGGAGCTGACGGCGGCCGGGAACCTCCCGCAGGGGGCGCGTGGGCTGAGCTGGGTGGTCTCCGGCCTCGGCCTGCGGCCGGATCTCCTCGCGGCAGCCGCCGGTCCGGGCGAGTGGCGCTCGGGTGGGCGCAACGAGGACCTGGGTGAGGAGGCTCTGGTCGGGGGCGCCGCGGTGGCCGCGGTCCTCATCGAAGGTGACCTGCAGCTCGCGGCCGTGGGCACGGTCACCGAGCGGTACGGAGACGAGATCCTGGCCTTCGGACACCCCTTTCTCGGTGCAGGAACGGTCCGCGTCCCCATGGCTCCCGCCGAGGTGGTGACCGTGTTGGCGAGCCGGGAGACCTCCTTCAAGATCGGCAACGTCGGTGCCGTGGTCGGAGCCTTCGACCAGGACCGCCTGGCGGGGGTGCACGGCCGCATCGGTCTGACCGCACCGACGGTTCCCCTGGAGATGGTCGTCCATGCCGGGCGGCGGAAGACCTACCACATGGGGATCGCTCCGGTCCCCCAGCTCATCCCCGGGCTCCTTGCGGCGGCCGTCCAGGGTGGAATGGAAGCGGTGGGGTCCTCCCAGGGCGTCCGCGGCATCGAGCTCTCGGCACGCTTCGAGGTCGGAGGACGGGAGCCGCTCGAGCTCCGCGACAGCTTCACGGGCAGCGGCTCCGGAGCGGAGCTGGTCAGCTTCCTCGCCGCGTCGGCCCGGTTCCTTCAGCGCAACCCGTTCGAGGACGTGGAGATCGAGAAGATCCACCTCGAGCTGGTGCTCTCCCAGGAAGAGCGGAGCGCCTCGCTCGTCGCGGTCCGGCCGGAGACCCTCAGGCCGCGCGCCGGCCGGCCTCTGCGTCTCGATCTCGAGCTCGTCCCGTTCAGGGGCCGTCGGTTCATCCGCCAGGTGACGGTGGAGCTGCCGGGAGACCTGCCGTCCGGGCGCTACACGGTGCTGGTGGGCGACGGCCGGAGCGTGGATCGTGCGCGCCTCGCCATGGAGCCGGCCCGCCCGGCCAATCTCGGACAGGCTCTGGATCTCCTCGGCTCGCTCCACTCGCGCCGCCAGCTGGTCGTGCTGGGATCGATGCCCACGGAGGGGCTACGGGTGGTCGGCGAGCTCCTGCCCCGACTTCCGCCGTCGATCCGCTCCCTCTGGACCTCGGGGCCGCCCTTGCCGGCGGTGGACGCCTGGATCTTGCGTTCGGAGGTCCACGAGCTCGCGATCGAAGACGTTGGGCTGCCCTTCCAGGGACTGGCGCGGCTGGCCCTCGACGTGCGGAGGGGGGCCGTGGAAGGGGAGGGGTCATGAGACGGCTGGTCGGACGGTGGCTCGGAGTCTTTCTCCTGGCGTCGGCCGCCCCGTTGGCGGGAGGTCCGGTGAAGTTCCACCAGATCTCCGGAGTGGACGCCTTCCTCGCGGGACGGCTTCACGGCGTGGGCGTCGAGCAGGAGGCCGGCCTGGGCCTCGCCGGCCGTCCGTTCCTCGTCACCGGGCTCGTGGAGCCGTTGCTCCTGACCGCGGCCATCCACCCCGACGGCTGGGTCGTCGGCACGGGGAACGAGGGGAAGGTCCTGCTGGTGCGTCGCGACGGAACCGTCGAGACCCTCCTCGACGCCCCGGAGGCGGAGGTCTTCGCACTCCGGGTGGAGCGGGACGGCACCGTCTACGCCGGCACCTCCCCGAACGGCAAGGTGTATCGGATCTCCGGGGGTCGGGTGAGCGAGCACTTCGACCCGGGGGAGGTCTATATCTGGGATCTGGCGAGGGACGCCGACGGAGGCCTCCTCGTGGCCACGGGGACCGGAGGGCGTCTCTACCGCGTGCTCGGGGAGGGCGACGGCTCCGTCGTCTACGACGGTCACGAGCCCCATCTCCGGGCGATCCTGGTCACGCCGGACGGGCGGACGCTCCTCGGGACCAGCGGCGCCGGGCTGGTCCTGGAGCTGGAGGGCCGGGACCGGGCGAAGACCCTCTACGATCCGCCGGGAGACGAGGTGGTCGCGCTGGTCGCGGCCCCCGACGGCCGCGTGTACGGCGCCTGCGTGGCGGGCGACGGCTCGAAGGGTGGCGCGGGACCCGGTCCGCCCGCCGTGGCGGCTGCCGTCGCGTCGGACTCTGCGCCCCTGGCGGCGGCCGACTCCGGAACCGAGAGCACCGGTGGGGGGCTCGATTCCCTCCACCCTCCCGCGTCCGCCGGCCCGAGCGCCAGTCAGGTGTTTTCGATCCTCCCCGACGGCCGGGTCGAGGTCCTCGAGACCCTGGACGGGGGAACGGTCCACTCCCTCCTCTGGCACCGGGAGAGGCTCTGGGCCGGGACCGGGCCCGACGGCCGCCTGTACCGGGCGGACGGGATCCGCCTGGCGATGGAGAACGGCTTCGAGGAGCGACAGCTCGTCCGGCTCCTCCCGGACGGCGCGGGGCTGGCCGTGGCGACCACGAACGCTGCCGCGCTCTATCGATTGGGGGTCGACACCGAGAGGGAGGGCACGTACACGAGCGTCCCGCTGGACGTCGGCGCGACGAGCCGCTTCGGAACCTTCCGCTGGTGGGGCGACCAGCCGGCGCAGACCGGGGTCGCCTTCTCGTTCCGCTCCGGGGTGAGCCCCGAGCCCGACGCGACGTGGAGCCCCTGGACCGCCGCCTCCTCCGGGCGGTCCATCGATCTACGGTCCTTGCCGGCCGGCCACTACGTCCAGTGGCGGGCGGAGCTGCGATCGATCGCGGAGGCCACTCCCCGGATCCGGCTCGCCCAGATCTCCTACGTCCAGGAGAACAGCCGGCCGCGGATCGTGGAGCTGGCGGTCTCCGAGCCGGGCCGGATCCTGGTTCCGGCGGCGTTCAATCCCGCGGACCAGGTGTTCGAGCCGGTCCATCCGAACCGGGACGGGATCTTCACCACCCTCGACACCTCCGCTTCGAGAGCGACGGAGACCGGCGTCCTCAAGACCCTGTGGAAGCGCGGATTCCGGTCGCTGCGGTGGCGGGCCGAGGACGGCAACGACGATCGGCTGTCCTACTCCCTCTGGTTCCGCCGGGACGGGGAGGGGCATCGCTGGCTCCCCATCGCCGACGAGCTGGAGGACGACTACTACAACTTCGACAGCACGGTCCTCCCCGACGGTCTGTATCGCTTCCGGCTGCTCGCCACCGACCGCAGGGACCACCGGCTCGGGGGAGCGCTGGAAGCGGAGTCGGTGAGCTCGCCGGTGGTCGTCGATCACGCCCCTCCGACCTTGAGGTCGGTGGCGCGCGCCGGGACCGAGCTGCGGCTCCGGGTGGGGGACGAGTGGAGCCCTCTCCGGCGCGTCGAGATCAGCGTCGACGGAGGAGCGTGGGCTCCGGTGGCCGCTGCGGACGGGATCCTGGACGACCTGGAGGAGACGGTCGTCCTGACGGTCCCACCGGAGGCCGAGCTCCTCCTGCTCCGGGCCATGGACGCGGCGTTCAACGGAGCCGCCTTCGACCTGCAGGAGGCGATCGACGGCAGGCGACGGGCGTCCCGGATGCGCCGGAGCGACGCCCGAGGGTCCGGGAGGTGACCATGACCACCAGCATCGCCGTGATCGGAATGGCCTGTCGTCTTCCGGACGCCGCCGACCCCGCGGCGCTCTGGGAGAACGTCCTGGCCCAGCGACGGGCGTTTCGCCGCATGCCCGCGGAGCGTCTCGATCTGGCGGAGTACTACTCGCCCGACCGCACGGCGCCCGACAGGCTCTACTGCACGCGTGCCGCCGTCCTCGAGGGCTACGAGTTCGACCGCGTCGGGTTTCGCGTCGCCGGCTCCACCTTCAGATCGGCCGACCTCGCTCACTGGCTGGCCCTCGACGTGGCGGTCCAGGCGTTCGCCGACGCGGGATTCGTCGACGGCGGAGGGCTCCCCCTCGAGACCACCGGAGTGCTGATGGGCAACTCTCTGACCGGAGAGCTCACCCGCGCCAACACGTTGCGCCTGCGCTGGCCGTACGTCCGCCGGGTGGTGGCGGCGGCCCTGGCGCAGGAGGGGTGGGAGGACGCCCGCCAGGCGGAGCTCCTCGGCCGGTTGGAGCAGGCCTACAAGGCCCCGTTCCCGGCCGTCGACGAAGAGACCCTCGCGGGCGGCCTGTCCAACACCATCGCCGGCAGGATCTGCAACCACCTGGATCTCGGGGGCGGGGGGTACACCGTGG
>JASFUJ010000394.1:0-4408 GCA_050050355.1 Acidobacteriota bacterium | reverse complement strand
GGCCGAGCACCCGGCGGCGCGATCCAGGCGATACACTCCGCGCGATGTCTCCTCCGCCCGCCGTCGACGTCGTCATCCCCGCCCTGAACGAGGAGTCCTCCCTTCCCTTCGTGCTGGACGACCTGGCCGCGCTCCCCGGGGGCGCGGTGCGACGGGTCGTGGTGGCCGACAACGGCTCGACGGACGGGACCGCCCGGGTGGGGCGCGAAGGCGGCGCCGTGGTGGTCGACGCGCCCCGGACGGGCTACGGCAGCGCCTGCCTGGCCGGTCTGGCGTGGCTCCGGACGAACGACCCGCCCCAGGTTGTGGTCTTCCTGGACGCCGACTACTCGGACCACCCGGACGAGCTGCCGCGGGTGACGGAGCCGATCCTCTCCGGACGCTCCGATCTGGTCATCGGCTCCCGGGTCCTCGGCGAGCGCGAGCCCGGGGCCCTGCTGCCCCAGGCGCGGGCCGGCAACCTGGTGGCGTGCCTGCTGATCCGCCTGCTCTACCGCCACCGGTTCACCGACCTGGGCCCGTTCCGCGCGGTGCGATGGGACGCCCTCGAACGCCTGGGCATGGAGGATCCCGACTTCGGCTGGACCGCGGAGATGCAGGTCAAGGCCCTGCGCCACGGGCTGCGGGTGGTGGAGGTGCCGGTCTCCTACCGGCGCCGGGTCGGCGTGTCGAAGATCACCGGCACGCTCCGGGGCACGCTCCGGGCCGGGTACAAGATCCTGTGGACGGTGCTGCGGCACGCGTTCGGAAGGAGGCGCTCGTGACGGTCGAGACCGTGGAGGTGGCCATCGAGGTGGAGGTGCGCTACGCCGAGACCGACCAGATGGGCGTGGTGCACCACGCGGTCTATCCGGTCTGGTTCGAGATCGCCCGGACGGCGCTCTGTCTCCGCACCGGCCACTCCTATGCGGAGATCGAACGCTCCGGGTACTTGCTGATGGTCACCGGGGTGCACCTGCGCTACCTGCGCCCGGCCCGCTACGGCGAGACCGTGCACGTGACCTGCCGCGTGGCGCGTATGGCCAGCCGGGCCCTCGCCTTCGACTACACGGTCGAGCGAGGCGAGGACGGAGAGGGCGGGGATTCCGAGGTCCTGGTCACCGGCACCACCGAACACCTCTGGGTGGAACGAAGCACCGGCCGCCCGTGCCGCATCCCCGAGGCGCTCCGTCCGGGCTTCCAGGGGTTGACCGGGGCCGGCGACCAGCGGTGAACGCGGGCGGAGAATTCTGCTCCGCTCCCGGCTGTTGAACCGACCAGCGCGCGAAGGAGCCGGAGGCAACCTTCGGTCCGTTCCCTCGTATCAGGCACTCGACTGCCCTGTCGCCGCAGCGGGCTTGCGTCCGCTCACGACAGCTCCACCCCCGACCCACGCACCAGACTCACCGAGGTCGAGACACCAATGAACACCGATCACTCGGGCCCCTCGTCCCCGAATCCCCAGCGAGCCCGCTCCATCCTCGTCCCGGGTATGCTCTCCCTGCTGATCGCCGCCGCCGGCTGCGGCGGCGACTCCGGCGGATCGTCGGCGTGGTCCGCCGGCGGGTTCTCCCGCCCTCCCGCCGCGGTCACCGCCGAAGCGATCCGACAGGGATCCTTCACCGTGGAGGCCCAGTTCGTCGGCGTCCTCGAGGCCACCTCGTCGGCCGATCTGTTCGCCCGCACGTCGGGCCAGATCGTCGAGGTCGACGCCGACAGCGGCGACCCGGTCCGCGCCGGCCAGATCCTGGCCCGGATCGAGCCGGACGAGGCCGAGAAGGCGGTCGAGCAGGCCCGCGCGGCGCTGCGGATCGCGGAAGCCACCCTCTCCCAGCGCGAGGCGAACCTGGAGATCGCCCGGGCCACCGCCGAGCGCACCACGGCGCTCTTCGACCAGGATCTGGTCTCCCAGCAGGACCAGGACGCCACCCGGGCCGACCTGGTGGGCGCCCGCGCCCAGCTCGAGCTGGCGGAGGCACAGATCGAGCAGGCCCGGGCCAACCTGTCCGCCGCCCGCCTGGAGCTGGAGAAGACCCGGGTGGTGGCACCCTTCGACGGCTACGTGGGCAAGCGCTACCTGGACCTGGGCGACCTGGCGAGCACCAACCGGCCGGTGTTCTCGGTGGTCGATCTCTCCACGATCGAGACCACCATCTCCATCACCGAGAAGGACTCCTCCCACATCAGCCGGGGCCAGCCGGCGACCCTACGCACCGAGGCCTACCCCGACCGCGTGTTCGAGGGGGAGGTGGCCCGGATCGCGTCGGTCTTCGATCCGGAGACCAACACCACCGAGGCCGAGGTGGAGGTGGCCAACCCGGAGGCCCTGCTCAAGCCCGGCATGTTCGCCGACGTGGCGGTGACCTACCGCACCGAGCCGACCGCCCTGCTGGTGCCGAGCTCGGCGGTCGTCGAGACCGAGACCGAGCGCTACGTCTACCTGGTGGAGCGGGCGCCCGAGGGCGGACCGGGGGGGGAGCCGGCCGGACCCCGAAACGCCGCCGGCGCCGGCCGCGGCGGCCGTGAGGCCGCGGGCGCCGGAGGCCCGCCCGGCCCGGCCTGGATCGCCCGCCGGGTGCCGGTGCACGTCCTGGGCACCGGGGCGGAGACCCGCTCCCTGACGGCGGTGGAGGTCCTGCGCGAGCCCGGGATGGACGGCGCCGCGGAGCTGGCCCCGGGCGGCAAGGTGATCGTGCTCGGGCACGAGACCCTCTCGGACGGCGCGCCCGTGGCCCTCACGGAAGGCGCCGGCGCCCCGTCCCCCAGACCCTACGAGGGAGGAGGCAAGCGCTCATGAGCCTGGCGTCCGGAAGCGTCCGCCGTCCCATCACCACGATCATGGCCTTCCTGATCGTGATCCTCCTCGGGTCGATCGCCTTCTGGCGCCTGCCCGTGGACCTCATGCCGGAGCTGGTCTACCCGACCCTGACCGTGCGCACCGACTACCCGAACGTGGGCCCGCAGGAGGTCGAAGACCTGATCACCCGGCCGATCGAAGAGGCCGTGGCCGCCATCGCCGGCGTCGAGACCATCACCTCCAGCTCGTCGGAGGGGCAGTCCTCGGTGCGGGTCGCGTTCACCTGGGGCACCGACCTGGACGAGGCGGCGGACGAGATCCGCACCCGGGTCGACCGGATCCGGGGCCGCCTGCCGCAGGACGCCGAGCCGCCGACGGTGTTCAAGTTCGACCTGGCCTCCTTCCCCATCCTCTTCCTGGGCGTCTCCTCCCCCGTCATGGACGAGGTCGAGATGCGGGAGTTCACCGAGGAGCGGATCGAGCGCCGGCTGGAGCGGGTGCCCGGGGTCGCCGCGGTCGACGTGCGCGGCGGCCTGCGCCGCCAGTACCAGGTCAACCTGAACCGGGACAAGATGCTCGCCCTCGACCTCTCCGCCGACCGCATCACCCGCCTGCTGCGCGAGGAGAACCTGAACCGTCCCGCCGGCAAGGTCGAGGAAGGCAACATGGACATCTACCTGCGGACCATCGGCGAGTACCGGACGGCGCCGCAGATCGCCTCCACCGTGGTGGCGGTGCGCGACGGCAGGCCGATCTACCTGCGCGACATCGCCGAGGTCCAGGAGGGGGTCGAGGAGGTGACCACCCTGACGCGGATCGACGGCGAGCCCGGGATCCGCCTGTCGGTCAACAAGCAGTCCGGCGCCAACACCGTGCAGGTGGCCGACGGCGTGCTGGCGGAGGTGGAGCGCATCCGGCTCGACTTCCCCGACGTCCAGGTGACCGAGATCATCAACACCGCCGAATACATCAAGCGGTCGATCTCGAACGTGCGCAACGCGGCCATCCTCGGGGGCATCCTGGCGGTCGTGGTGCTGCTCTTCTTCTTGCGCTCCGGCCGGTCGACCTTCGTCATCGCCACGGCAATCCCCATCTCGGTCATCGCCACCTTCGCGCTCATCTACTTCAGCGGCTACACCCTCAACATCATGACCTTCGGCGGGCTGGCCCTCGGCGTGGGCATGCTGGTGGACAATGCGGTGGTGGTGCTCGAGAACATCTTCCGCAAGCGCGAGCAGGGCGAGAATGCCGAGGCCAGCGCGGTGGTCGGCACCCAGGAGGTGTCGACGGCGATCACCGCCTCGACCCTCACGACCATGGCCGTCTTCCTGCCGATCGTGTTCATGGAAGGGGTCTCCGGCGTGATGTACAAGCAGCTCGCCTTGACCGTGGCCTTCGCGCTGTTCGCCTCCCTGGCGGTGGCGCTCACCCTGATCCCGGTGCTGTCGTCGAAGGTGCTCAAGGGGCGTCGCGCCCACCCCATGCGCACCAGGCTCCAGCCCCTCTACGCCGCCAGCGAGCGGCTGCTGAGCGGGCTCGAGGACCGCTACCGGGGCGGCATCCGGTGGGCCCTGGGGCACCGCAAGATCGTGATCCTCGGCACCCTGGGGCTGTTCGGGGCGAGCCTCCTGC
>JASFUJ010000393.1:0-4435 GCA_050050355.1 Acidobacteriota bacterium | reverse complement strand
CAGGCTCGACCGCACGCGGTCCCGGAGCTCGGCGACCGGCAGGGAGTCGGGCGCCCGGTGGAGCTCGACGGAGGCCCGGAACGCCGGCAGCAGCGGCAGGCTCCGCAGGTCTCCGAGGAAGATCCAGCCCCCCGGGCGCACGATGCGCGCCGCACCGGTGATCACCCGCCGCAGGTAGGACGGTCCGGGGAAGTACTGGACCACCGAGTTGAGGACCACCACGTCGAAGTCCCGCCCCACGCCGTCGAGATCCTCCGCCGAGCGGTGGACGAGCTCCACGGAGTCGAGCTCCGGCGAGGCCGCCTCCACGTGGCCACGCAGGTAGTCGAGGGCCTTCTCCGAGAAGTCGGTCCCCACGTACTGCTCGCAGTCGCCCGCCAGGCGCAGCAGGAGCAGGCCGGAGCCGCAGCCGATCTCGAGGATCCGCCGCGGCTCCAGCGAGCGGATGCGCTCCACGGTGGTCTCCACCCATTCGCGCATCTCGTCCTCGGGGATCGCCTCGCCGTCGTAGCTGCTGGTCCAGCCGAGGAAATTGTCGCGGGGGTCGCGGGCCGGCGAGACCGTGCCGTACTGGTCCTCGAACAGGTGCCGCCAGTGGGAGACCCACTCCTCCGACAGGTGGGGCGGATGGGGCTCGTCCGGCTCGTCCCGGCTCGTGACATACGCCACGAGACGGGTCTCCGACCCGCCGCGCGAGCGGGGCACCACGGCCACCTCGCCGACCCCGGGGTGCTCCTGCAGGCAGCTCTCCACCTCGCCCGGCTCGATCCGGACGCCGCGGACCTTGACCTGGTCGTCGAGGCGTCCGAGGAACTCGATCCGGCCGTCCGGGGCGTAGCGCGCCAGGTCCCCCGTCGCGTAGAGGCGGCTCCCGGGCTCGCCGGAGAGGGGGTCGGGCAGGAAGCTGGACGCCGTCAGGCCCGGCCGGTTGCGGTAGCCCCGGGCGAGGCCGACCCCGCCGACCCAGAGCTGGCCCGGTACGCCCACGGGCACCCTGCGCAGGGCGGCGTCGAGCAGGTGCACCCGCTTGTTGGCGAACGGCCGGCCGATGGGGACCGGCTCCAGGTCCTCCCGCACCGCCCGGTCGGACGCGGTCTCGAAGCAGGTGGTGAGGATGGTCGCCTCCGTCGGCCCGTAGCCGTTGAGGAACCGCACCGGCCGCGGGGCGCGCCGTGCCCACCGCCGCAGCACGGTCGCCGAGACCGCCTCGCCGCCGACGTGGAGGATCCGGGCGGACCACGGCAGGGGCTCGTCCGCGGCGGTCCACTGCTCCCAGAGGGCGGTCGGCAGGTGGAGGATCGTCACCGCCCGCTCGGAGCAGAAGCGCAGGAGCGCCGCGGCGGTGATCTCCCCCTCCGGCGGCAGGACCAGCTCGGCCCCGGCCAGGAGCGCGGGGAAGATCTCCTCCACCGAGGCGTCGAAGGTCAGCGGGACGAACTGGAGCAGCCGGTCGCCCGGCGCCAGGCCGTAGGTCCCGGCCAGGGCGGCGCAGTGGTTCACCAGCGAGCGGTGCTCCACCGCCACCCCCTTGGGCCGGCCGGTGGACCCGGAGGTGTAGAGCAGGTACGCGAGCTGCCCGGGGTCGCCCGGCGGCTGCTCCGCCCCGCCGGCGGGAGCCGAGGCCCCGGCCACCGCGTCCTCCAGGGGGAGGGCGATGGAGCGCACCGGCTCCGGCACCCGGTCGATCAGGTCCGCGTCCACCAGCGCCACCGCGGCGCCCCCCTCGTCCACCTGGAACGCCATCCTCCGGGCCGGCTGCTCCGGATCGAGCGGCAGATAGGCGCCGCCGCTCTCCAGGATGCCGAGCAGGGCGCAGACGGTGTCCGGCGAGCGCCGGGAGCAGACCGCCACCAGGGTCTCCGCCCCGACGCCGGCCGCCCGCAGCCGCCGGGCGACCCGGCCGGAGCGGCGGAGCATCTCTCCGTAGGTGAGCCGGCACCCGCCCGCCGTCAGCGCCACGGCGTCCGGCGTCCGCGCCGCCCGCTCCCGGACCAGCTCGTGGACCGGCCGGTGGCGGGGCGTCGCCGCCGCGGTGTCGTTCCACGCCGCGAGCTGCGCCCGCTCCGCACGGGTCAGGACGGACAGGGAGCCGACCGGGCCGTCCGGCGTCTCGACCATCCCCGCGAACAGGGTGCGGAGGTGCCCCGTGAGGCGCCGGACCGTCGTCCGGTCGAACCGCTCCCGCTGGAACCAGACCTCGATCCGCAACGAGTCTCCGGGGATCGCCAGCACCGTCAGCGGGTAGTTGGTGCGCTCGAAGATCTGGAAGCCCTCCAGGCGGAGCCCGGGGACCACCTCGGCCGTGCCGCTCGGGTCGAGAGGGAACCGCTCGAGCCCCTGCAGGCTCTCGAACAGGTCCAGGTGGACGGGGACGTCGCTCCACTTCTTGATCTGGAGCAGCGGCGCGTAGTCGTACTGGCGGCTCTCCGCCTGCTCGAGCTGGACCCGCCGGAGCCACGAGACCACGTCCTCCCGCTCGGGCACCGCGACCCGGGCCGGGAGGGTGTTGATGAACAGGCCGATCATCGAATCGGCCCGGGGCAGATCCACCGGCCGGCCCGAGGTGGTGACGCCCACGACCACCTCGGACTCGCCGCCGTAGCGCGCGAGGAGCAGGGCCCAGGCGCCGAGGGTGAGCGTGTTGAGGGTCAGACCCCGCCGGCGGGCGAGCTCGGTGAGCCCGCTCGACAGGTCCACCGGCAACGGCTCGGCGTGCTCGTCGTACCCGCCGTGCTCCTCGCGGCCGTCCGCCGGCCGGTCGACCGTGAGCGGCGTGGGATGGGTGAAGCCGGCGAGGGCCCGGCGCCAGTGATCCTCGGCGGCCTCCAGGTCCTGGCGCTCGAGCCAGGCGATGTAATCGCGGTAGGGGAGCGCCTCGGGAAGCTCCGGCCGCTCGCCGCGCCGCAGCCGGTCGTAGAGCGCGAAGACCTCGCGGAAGAGGAGCGCGCCCGACCAGCCGTCGAGGAGGATGTGATGGATGCGCCAGACGAAGTAGTGGACGTCCTCCTCGACCCGGACCAGGGTCGAGCGCAGGAGCGGCGGACGGGACAGGTCGAACCCGCGCTGCCGGTCCCGGCGGAGGGTGTCGGCCAGGTGCCGTTCCCGGATCGGCGCGGGGAGCCGGCGCCAGTCGAGGACCTCCAGGGGCGCCTCCAGCCGCCGCAGGACGATCTGGTGCGGCTCGTCCAGGTCCTCCCACAGGAACGCCGTGCGCAGGATGTCGTGCCGGTCCATGGCGATCTGCCAGGCCCGGTGGAACGCCGCCAGGTCGATGGAGCCCCGCAGGGTGTAGGCGAACTGCTCGAAGTAGACCCCCGACTCCGGAGCGAAGAGGGTGTGGAACAGCATCCCCTGCTGCATGGGGGAGAGGGGGTAGGCGTCCTGGACCCGGTCGGGCCGCTCCCCTTCGAGCACCCGGGCGCGGACGGCGGGGCTGGCGAGGGCGAAGGGCTCGGCGCCCTCGGGCTCGCCCACCGCGGTGTCCCCGCGACCGGAGGCGGGACCGGAGTCGGGGCCGGAGTCTGGCCCGGACTCCGGACCGTCGGAGAGCAGGCCCGCCAGCTCGCGGATCGTGGGGTTCTCGAAGATCTGGTTGGGGGTCAGCGACCACCCGGACTCGCGCGCGGCGGAGGCGAGCTGGAGCACCAGGAGCGAGTCCCCACCGAGCTCGAAGAAGTTGTCGTCGACGCCGACCCCCTCGATCCCGAGCACGGCGCCCCACGCCCGGACCAGCCGCTCTTCCAGCGCGCTCTCGGGCGCCGCGTAGGGCGTCCCCATGTCGGGGCGCGGATGGCTCTGGGTCGACCCGGGAGGCCCGGCCGGCCCGGACGACCCGGTTCGGTCCGCCGGTTCGGATCCCAGCCTCCCGGCGGTGCGCCGCACCCGCTCGAGGACCCGGCCGAAGTCCTCGGTGGAGACGATGATCTGCGGTGCGCGGACGCCGGCGAGGACGCGCCGGAACGCGTCGATCCCTTCGTCGGGGGACAGGCTGCCCTCGGGCACCCCATTCCCGCCGGACCCTGGGCCCTCGACGGCCGTCCCCGGCGCGTGCACGGCGGCCGTCTCCCGCTCCGCGCCGACCCGCCGCAGGGCGAAGCCCTCGATCCGCGCCACCTCGGCGCCGTCCTCGTCCCGGATCCAGACGTCGAAGACGAGGGCGTCCTCCCCGGTGCCGTCGCGGCGCACGGCGACGCACCGGATCGAGGCCGGGAGCGGCCCGCGGGCGACCACCCGGTCGTAGGAGACGGGGAAGAAGCCCCCCGCCGCCGCCTGCCGGCCGGCGAAGCTGGTGGCCACGTCCAGCAGGGCCGGATGGAGGAGGTAATCCCCCGCTTCCGGGCGGAGCTCCTCCTCCAGCGCGAGCGTCCCGAAGGTGGCTCCGTCGCCGACGCGCACCTCCTCCAGGCTGTCCCAGTGGGGGCCCCAGGTGATCGCG
>JASFUJ010000392.1:0-4442 GCA_050050355.1 Acidobacteriota bacterium | reverse complement strand
TCGTGGGGCTCGAGGGGCACCGTTCGGTCGGCGGGATCCGGGCGTCGCTCTACAACGCCGTCGAGCGGGCGTCGGTCGAGCGCCTCGTGGAGCTGATGGAGGAGTTCCGTTCGCGCGCCGGCTGACTCGGGAGCATGGCGGGATCTCCCGGCGCCTTGCATCCCGTTTGCATGGTCTCTCCGATCACACGACATGAGAGGAGACAGACGATGACCGATCTCAGTACGATGCACTGCGTACCCTGCGAAGGCGGAGTCGAGCCGCTCGGCTCCGAGGCGATCACCGACTACCTCGAGCAGACGCCGGGGTGGGAGGTGGTCGAAGAGGACGGCGAGAAGCGCCTCCGCCGCGCCTACGAATTCGAGAGCTTCGCGCGGGCCCTCGAGCTCACCGACCGGATCGGCGCGGCGGCCGAAGAGCAGGGCCACCACCCGGTGCTGGTCACCGAGTGGGGCAAGGTCACGGTCACCTGGTGGACCCACGCCATCGGCGGCCTCCACGACAACGACTTCGTCATGGCGGCGAAGAGCGACGAGATCTACCGGGACATGACCGGCTGACGGGGCCGTGCGCGAGAGACTTCTCCAATCCGTCCCCCTGTTCGAGACCCTCCTCGACGAGGAGCTCTCCCTGCTCGCCGAGCAGTGCTCCGAGCGGCGGCTCGGCCCCGGTCAGCACGTCTTCCGTGAGGGGGAGCCCGCCGACGGGCTCTACGTGATCGAGCAGGGGGCGGTAACCATCGTGCGCGACACGGTGGGACAGCCGGTCCAGAAGCTCGCCCGGCTGGGGCCGGGCGGGTTCTTCGGCGAGATGGGGCTGCTCGACTCGGGCCGGCGGACCGACACGGCCATCGCGTCCGCCCAGACCACCCTGCTCCACGTCCGCAAGCAGGATCTCGTCCTCCTGCTCCAGCAGCGCCCGCTGCTGGCGGTCAAGCTGCGGGCGGCGATCATCCGGCGCCACGGGCACAACGTGGCCTCCGCGGTCGAGCTCTCCGGCCGGCGGGAGGTGCGGACCCGCATCGACGCCGAGGTGGACCTGGAGCTTCCGGACGGCAAGCTCCTGCCGGTCCGGCTGGAGAACCTCTCCCCCGGCGGCGCCTGTCTCCGCGAGCTGCCCCGGGACTGGCGCCAGGGCCTGTCGGTCCGCTTCTCCATCCGGCTGCCGGAGGACGAGCCGCCGCTGCGGGTCGAAGGCATGGTGGCGTGGCGCTCCGAGGACTCGGGCGGCATCGCCTTCCGCCATCGCGACAAGAGGACCGGCGAAGAGGACGTGCGGCGGGCCATCCGCCTGCTCCTGGGAAAGTAACCGTGGACGGTCTGGCGGACGTGATCGACGAGCTGACCCGGGCCGTGGGAGACCTCTCCTTCGGCGCGCCGGTCACCCACGTCTACAACCCGCTGGAGTACGCCGCGGAGCCGCACCGCGAGTACCTCGACCGCTACGGCCACGGGCCGAAGGAGGTGCTCCTGGTCGGCATGAATCCGGGGCCGTGGGGCATGGCGCAGACCGGTGTGCCGTTCGGCGAGGTGAGCCTCGTCCGCGACTGGCTGAGGATCGGCGGCCGGATCGGCAGGCCGGAGCCCGAGCATCCGAAGCGCCCGATCGAAGGGTTCGACTGCGCCCGGAGCGAGGTCAGCGGCCGCCGGCTCTGGGGGTGGGCCGCGGCGCGTTTCGGCACGCCGGAGCGGTTCTTCGAGCGCTTCTTCGTGTGGAACTACTGCCCCCTCGTGTTCATGGAGGAGAGCGGCCGCAACCGCACGCCGGACAAGCTCCCCAAGGCCGAACGCGAGCCCCTGTTCCGAGCCTGCGACCGGGCCCTGCGTCAGGCGGTGGACCGGCTCGAGCCCGCCTGGCTCGTGGGCGTCGGCCGGTTCGCCGAGGGCCGCGCCCGGCACGCCGTCGGACAGAGCGGGAACCTCGCCGTCGGCACCGTCCTCCACCCGAGCCCCGCCAGCCCCAAGGCCAACCGGGGGTGGGAAGAGCAGGCGGAGGCGCAGCTCCGGGAGCTGGGGATCGAGCTTCCCGGGGCGCGCGCGTCGCCGCCCGTCCCGTGATCCCGGAACCGATATGCGACAATGCGGGCTCCCGCAACCTGACCGACTCCTCTGGAGGCGAATTTGAAGCGCATCGGCATCTACGGCTGGGGATTGGTCGCTCCGCGCTCCCCCGACATCGACGCCTTCGCCGACAACCTGGAAACCGCAGAGAGCTGGCTCGAGCCGTTCAACGGCTTCGGCCCCGACACCTTCCTCGTCGGCAAACCGGAGTTCGCGTTCGAACGCTACCGGGAGTGGATCGACCGGCGCTTCCCCCCCAACCGGTACCCACAGCTCGCCGAGAAGATGGATCCGATGGTCCAGTACGCCATCGGCGCGTTCATCCAGGCGCTCGGGCAGAACCCGGGGATGGAACAGGCCCTCCAGGAGCTCGGCACCGACGCCCACGTCTACGTGGGAACCGGCCTCGGAGCGCTCCCCACCCTGTACGACGAGAGCGTCGCCCTCCACCGCGCCCAGCGGCGCTGGGACCGGTTCTGGGCCGACCCGGAGCGCAACCGCGCCCTGGCCGAGCACCTGCGGCGCAAGGAGTCCGCGCAGATCGAGCGCGAGCGTGAGCTCGGCGCCCCGCCCCACCCCGACCGGGCCGAGGGCCAGGACCGGGAGGCGGCCGAGGAAGCGTGGTGGCACTACTGGGCCGCGCGCTCCGAGCGCCTGGAGCAGTACCTGGACGAGCTCACCGAGGTCGAGAGCCTCAAGGTGGAAGGGTCGGTCCAGACCGCCAAGATGGCCGTCATGAAGGAGAAGCGCCGCCGCTACGCCCGGCTGCAGCAGAAGTGGCAGGCTCCGGAGCCACCCTGGAAGGCGGTCTCCGCCAACGTGGTCTGGAACATCGCCAACATCCCGGCCGCCCAGATCTCGATGCTCGGGCAGATCACCGGCCCCACCTTCGCCCCGGTCGCCGCCTGCTCCACCTTCGGCGTGGCGCTCAAGCTGGCCTCCGACGCCATCCGGTCGGGCCGGGCCCGGGCGGTGGTGGTCGGTGCCACCGACCCGCCGCCCCACCCGCTGATCGTGGGCGGGTTCTACAATGCGCGGGTGATCTCCGCCGACGGCCGGGTGTCCAAGCCGCTCTCGGAGCTGCGGGGCACCCACGTGGCCGGCGGCTCGGTCCTCTGGATCCTCGGGGACCTCGAGCACATGGAAAGCCGGGGCTTCAAGCCCCTGGGCATGGAGCCGCTCGCCGTGGGGGTGACGTCGGACGCCGACCACATCATCACCCCGTCGACCGAGGGGCCTTCGGAAGCCATTCGCGAAGCTCTGCGCCAGGCCCGCATCGACCCCGCCTCCCTCGGCACCTGGGATCTCCACGCCACGGCGACCCCGGGGGACTACACCGAGATCGAGACCCTCAAGGGGGTCGTCGAGGCGCCGGTGATGGTGACCGCGCGCAAGGGGATCCACGGCCACGGCATGTCGGCCGCCGGCGGCTGGGAGCTCACCGCCCAGTACCTGGCCTACGAACGCGGGCACCTCTTCCCCACGCCCCTCGCGGAGAGCGAGCTCAATCCCGAGATCTCCAAGATCCACCAGAGCTTCGTCTTCGACAGCTCCTGCGATGCGCCGCCGAGCCCCGCCGGCAAGCTCTCGATGGGCGTCGGCGGCGTCAACGCCTGCGTCATCAGCCGGCCCTGGGACCGGTCCTAGAGATCGACAGAGGCCGCTTTCGTGACGAGTGAGTCGAGTTTTCCCGATCCGTCGAACACGCCGCTCCGATCGACCTGGACGATCCTCCGGATCACCCCCGCAACCCCTCGATCCCCTTCCCTCCCTCCAGGGGGGAAGGGGACGCGGGGCCGGGCCGCTGCGGTTGAGCCGTCCCGCCGGGCTCTTCTATACTCCGTACGACGCGAACATCCCCGGGCCACCCCGCTTCGGGGAGCCGCTCTAAGGCCCGCTCATGGCCCGCTCATGAAGGAGAGCAGCGAATGACCCACATCATCATGGAGCCTTGTATCGGCGTCAAGGACACCTCGTGCGTCGACGTCTGCCCCGTCGACTGCATCTACGGCGCCGACGAGGATTGGGACATGCTCTACATCCACCCGGAGGAGTGCATCGACTGCGGACTCTGCATCGACGCCTGCCCGGTGGAAGCCATCCTGCCGATGGAAGAGGTCCCCGAAAAGTGGGAGGACTACATCGCCAAGAACTACGAGCACTTCGAGCTCACCCCTCCCTGACGGCGTTCGTCGCGCCCGGCCGCCCTTCCGGCGCGACCGCCGCGGCGCCCAGCCCCGACCTCCTTATCAGGCGCGCTCCGGCGCGCCTGTTCTCTTGACAATTGCGCTCCGGCGCGCCTGGAATGCTCCGGCGGGGAACGCTGTTTTGAATCTTGAGCGAGGATGACTCAGATATCAGCCGTCCACCATCCGCGCCGGA
>JASFUJ010000391.1:0-4444 GCA_050050355.1 Acidobacteriota bacterium | reverse complement strand
CGAGGTCGGCGACGAACGGCACGTTGCGGATCTGGTCCTCCACGGGCGCCAGCTCGTCCCGGATCTCGGCCACCAGCCGGCGGGCCTCGGCGCGGGCCGCCTCCAGGGAGCCGGGCGCCTTGCAGACGCCGAGGTCCTGCGCGCTCAGGGCGGCAGGGACGGCGGCCGAGAGGGTGAGAGTGACGGCGCATGCCACCAGGGCGGCACGCGAGAGACGGCGTTGCAGGGTCATGACGAACCTCCTCGGACGATGGCGACCCGCCCGCGCGGGCTCACCCCGTCGCGTTCCACCCGCGGCGGGTCGCACGGTGGGCCCCTCGATCTGGAAGTGCTCGTGCCAGGACCAAGTGGGACATCCCGGGGTCCGGCTCGTGCGGCCTCCCTATCCCGCCGCCCGCACCGAGGTGATCGGCGGCAGGTGGCGGGCGGCGGTGGTCCAGGTGGCGCCGGCGTCGGCGGAGACGAAGACGTCCCCGGAGGTGGTGCCGAAGGCGAGGCCGAGGGGGTCGCGGCCGTCGTGGCAGAAGGCCTGGCGGAGCAGGGTCAGGTAGGCGCCCTCCTGGGGCAGGCCCCGGTGGCGGGGCTGCCAGGTGGCGCCGGCGTCCCCGGTCTCGTACACCCGCAGCCGCCCGTCCGGGGTCACCCGGTCCACGTCGGCCACCAGGGGAATCACCCAGGCCCGCTCCGGGTCGCGCGGATCGACGACGATCGGGAAGCCGAAGTCGGCCGGCAGGCCCCCCTCGGAGTGGAGGTCGGTCCAGGTGACGCCCCGGTCGTCCGACCGGTAGACCCCGCCGTGGAACTGGCAGTAGAGGCGCTCGGGCCGGAGCGGGGTCCGCTCCATCTTGTGCACACAGAGCATCAGCGCGTCCTCCCGCGCCTCCTCCGGCAGGTACCGCGGCACCAGCCCGCGGCCGCCCCGCTCCCAGCTCGCCCCGCCGTCCTCGGTGATCCACACGCCCGCCGCGGAGATCGCCACCGCCAGCCGGTCCGGCTCCCCGGGCCAGGGGCAGATGGAGTGGAGGCAGAGGCCGCCCATCCCGCCTTCCCACCGCGGCCGCGTGGGGTGGTCCCAGAGCGAGCGCACCAGCTCCCAGGAGGCGCCGCCGTCGGTGCTCCGGAAGAGGGCGGCCGGCGCCACGCCGGCCCACAGCAGGCCGTCGGCGGCGCCCGGCTCCACCACCCAGGTCCGGTCGACCGCGGCGCCGGTGTCCTCCGGAAACGCCGGCCCGTCGGCCTCGACCCACTCGCCGTCCAGGTCGTCCGAGTAGTACAGGTGCGGTCCGAACTGCCCGTGGGTCACCGAGGCGAAGGTGCGGCCGTTCGGGCCGATCCGCGGATCCCGCATGGCGTACTCCACCACCTGGCCCGGGAAGTGGCGGGCGACGACCTCCATCGCCCCGCCCTGTCGATCCCGGGGGCCGCGCAGCACCAGCAGGCCCTTCTTGGTGCCCACCAGCAGCTCCAGCTCGCGGTCGTCACCCTGCGCAGTGGCCGGCTCGGGCCGGCCGCCGGAGATCGCCTGGAGCACGTGGACCTCGTCCCCGGGGCCGACGGCGCTCTCCAGGGAGCCCGGGGAGTCGTTGATGAACAGGTTCACGTGGGTCCGGAGCCGCCCCCGCTCGTCGAGGATCCAGCCCCGCAGCGACGAGTGCTCCTCTTCGAGACGCCGGAGCAGCTCGACCGCGGTGGCGCCTTCGACTTCGATCTCGCTCCGGCCGGCGGCCAGCCGGGCGAGGGTGGAGGGAAGGGTGACGATCGCCATCGGACCTCCTCGTGGAGTGGCCTGTGGAGTAGCCTCCTGTCGGGTTCGAGACGCGCAGAATATCACCTTCCGTCGCGATCGGTTTGACAGCGGAATCCCCGGGGGCTAGTGTCCTGACTCAGGACACCAGGCTTTTTCGAAAGCACTCTTTCTGAGCGCTCCCGGGAGAGGAGGCTCCGCATGAACCCGGTGATTCCGGTCTTCATCGCGTCGCCGTCGGACGTGGCGAAGGAGCGGGAGATGACCGAGGCGGCCGTCCACGCGCTGGCGCCGCGACTGGCACGGCTCTTCGGGGTGACGGTGGTCCCGCTGCGCTGGGAGCAGTTCGCTCCGATCTCGAGCTACGACGCCACCCATCCGCAGGTGGGGATCCTCCAGCGCATCGAGCCGTTCAGCATCTTCGTCGGCATCGTCTGGAAGCGGTATGGGACCCCCGTTCCGGGGAGGGGGTCCAGCGGCACGGAGATCGAGTTCGAGCACGCCCTGTCGCACCGGGACCGCATCTCGATCCTGTCCTACTTCCGGAAGCACTCGGGGAAGTTCCCGAAGGATCCGAACGCCCGCGAGCAGCTCCGCAAGGTGAAGAGGCTCAAGGAGCGCTTCTCCGAGGAGGGTCTCAACTGGACCTCGTACGACAAGCCGGAGCAGTTCGAGAGCCGCATCTTCGGCGACCTCATGGAGGCGGCGCTCAAGCTGGTCCTGTCCGGAGAGCCCCGCAAGACGACCGACTTCCTGAAGTTCTTCAAGTTCGGCTCCCACCAGCGGATCCGCAGCCGCCCGCTCCTCATCGTCTACCCGCCCGTGACCGACCCCGGCCCGGGGCACCACAAGCCGGTCTTCAACTGGCGGGACCGCCTGCTGCCCCACGTCATCTACGAGGACTCCAAGGCGATCCAGGACATCGAGGAGGCCATGCGGCTGATCGGCCGGGAGTACAAGACGGTGACCACCGACTCGCCGGACCTGGACATCGCCCAGCCGGGGGACCGGGTCTGGGTCTGCCTGCCCCGCAACCGCCGGGCCAAGCGGGTGCTGGAGCGCCTCGGTGATCGGGTGCGGTTCCGGTTCGAGCCGATGGACGAGAGCGACGACCGGCCGGAGCTGTCCCTGCAGTGGCGCTCCCGGGACGGCGAGTGGTTCCGGATCCGCTCGCCGCTGCGGCGCTACCTGGAGCACTCGAACCGCCCGGACGCGAAGAAGCCCTGGAAGCCCCTGTACGGGTACGTGTACGGAAGGGACTATGCCGTCTTCGCCCGGTTCCGTGTGCCGAGGAACTGGGACTCGGACCACGGAGGCGAGCACTTCTACCACTACTTCGTGGGCGGAATCCGGGGGCTCGGCACCTGGGGCGTCGGGCACCTCATCGACCACGAGAGCTCGAGCCTGGTGGCCATGGCCGAGCAGTCCGTCAGGAACCAGGCGAAGGACGCCGTGCGCCAGGAGCCGTCGACGGCCGCTCCGGATGGGCATCCGGTCCTGGCCGATCCGCCGGCCCGCGATGACGTCCAGCTCCTGCTCGAGGTGACCTACGAGAACTTCCGGATCACCGGGGTGCGGGACGTCAGCGAAAAGCCGAAGGAGTACTTCGAGGAGCACTTCGACCGCGAGCACATCGAGAAGAAGCTCGCCAAGCGGCCCGACTGGCTGCCCGACGAGCCGGAGACCAGGCGCCGCCGGAGCGATCATCGCGCGGGGCACTGTGCTTCACCGGACGCGCTCGTCGATCCTGGCCGAGGCGCGCCTGTTCGACGAGGAGGGCAAGCTCCTGGCTCACGGGACGGGGACCTTCGTGCGGACGAAGAGGAAGATCTGACTTCCGGTGTCCCCTCACCCCGGCCCTCTCCCCGCCGGGGAGAGGGAGGTCGGTGAATGGCCGCCATGGCAACGAGCGGTGGCACTCGGCGCGGTTCGGGCGGCTCCTGGCCGGAGGTGTCAGCGCCCGCGGACCTGGCAGCCCCGTCGGCATGGCAGGCCCGACCGTCCGCGAGGCGCTGGCAGGCGAAGCCCCCCGTTGGAAGTCCTACCAGGCGGAGCCGTGCCGGAGGCCGGCAGCCGCCCGAACCGCGCCCGGCAAACCCTACGACGCCCCCCGGCCCGACAGCACGACCGGGATCGTCTTGAGCAGGATCTTGAGATCCAGGCTGGGGGTCCAGGAGTCGATGTACTCGAGATCCAGCTCCATCCAGCGGTCGAAGTCGATCTCGTTCCGGCCGCTGATCTGCCACAGGCAGGTGAGGCCCGGCTTCATGGCCAGGCGCCGGCGCTGCCAGCGCTGGTACTTGGCCACCTCCTCCGGGATCGGCGGGCGCGGGCCCACCAGGCTCATGTCGCCCCGGAGCACGTTCCAGAGCTGGGGCAGCTCGTCCAGGCTGAACTTGCGGAGGAACCGCCCGAGCCAGGTCACCCGCGGGTCGGAGCGCAGCTTGAACACCGGCCCCTGCATCTCGTTCAGGTGCTCGAGCTCCCGCCGCCGGTCCTCGGCGTCCTCGACCATGGTGCGGAACTTGTAGAGCGTGAAGGAGCGGCCGTTCAGGCCGCAGCGGGTCTGGCGGAACAGCACCGTGCCGCCCCGCGAGGTCGCCTTGATGGCCAGCGCCACCACCCCGACCACCGGCAGGGCGAGCAGCAGGAGCAGGGAGGAGATGGCCACGTCCAGGCTCCGCTTGACCAGGAGCTGGA
>JASFUJ010000390.1:0-4459 GCA_050050355.1 Acidobacteriota bacterium | reverse complement strand
ACCCAGTCGGGGTCGCCCGCCAGCTCGGGCGCGACGCCCAGGGCCGTCAGCTCGTCGGGCTCCAGGCGGCGGATCGACTCGACGCCGGCGCGCAGGTTGCGCCACAGCTCGGCGGTGTCCCGGGCGCCGGGAAAGCGCCCGGCCATGCCGACGACGGCGATCTCGGTTCCGGTGAACGATCTGGAAACATTGGAGGAGTCGGGCATGGCATGTCCCTCAGTCGCGCCCCTCTGAGCGACCGCTGCATGGGCGCGGGACGGTGGGTTCAGGGGTGATCCGGTCAAAACGACACCACCGTCTTCGTGAAGATCGACGTACCCGGCAACCCCACCTGGGGGTCGAGCGGCCGGGTGCCGTCGGTGAGGTCGTCCAGGTCCTCGATCACCAGGTAGAAGTCGGATCCGGGCCGGAAGGTCCAGCGCAGCACCGCCTTGACCAGGGTGTTCTGGTCGGCGCGCCACTGGGCCGTGCTGCTCAGCGCCAGGCGGGGCGAGAAGGCGTAGCTCACGTCCGCCTGGACCAGGTCCTCGACGAAGTCGCCCACCGGGAGGTCCACGTCGATCCGCTCGTAGACCAGCACCGAGAACAGGCCGGGGATCGGCCGGTAGGTGAGCCCCGCCAGGGTCTGGAGCAGCTCGCCGTTCCAGAAGTCTCCCCAGGAGACCCGGCCCACCGCGCCGAGCGGCTTCGAGTAGTCGGTGTTGAACCCGAAGAAGGCGTTGTCGAACCGGTACTCCCCCGGCTCGATCACCACCCCGGGATGGATCTCGAACGGGGCGGTCAGCACCTCCAGGTTGTCGAACCACTTGAAGGCGATGCCGGCGTTGTTGTTGAGCCAGGTGTTGAACTGGAGGGTGTTGACCCGGGTCTCCAGCTCGTCGTGCCGGTCGGTGATGTAGTCCAGGCCGTAGGTGAACCAGGCCTGCCGGACGTTCAGGCGGTTCTCCGGCTCCGGCCACAGGATCCAGTCGCCGTAGGCGCGCCACTTGCGGACGCCCCTCCTGGGGACGAAGCCGAGCTCGTCGATGAAGTTTTCGCCGATCTCGGTGTAGGCGACCCGCGCCCGGGAGTGCTTGCTGTCCCAGTTGACGTCGGCGTAGCCGCTCCAGTCGTCGCCGTCGACGCTTCGCCCCCCGGAGCGGGTCCGGCTCTGGACGAGGTAGCCGCCGGTGCGCAGGTTGTCCATCAGGCCGACGTCCCAGTCCAGCCCGCCGACCCGGTTGTAGTCGCCGCCGGAGGGCTCGGTGGCGAGGGCCAGGGCGCCGATCCAGGAGTCCGAGCCCAGATCCCGCTTGACCCGCGCCACGGTGTAGTTGGTGCGCGGCTCGGTGAAGCCGCCGCCCCCCACCTGCTCCACGAACTCCTCCCGGGTGGTCAGGTTGAGCAGGCCCACGTCCCAGGCGCCGAGGCGCCCGGAGAGCTTGGCGCCGCCGAGGACCGGGATCTCCTGGCCCCCGGAGTCGGTCAGGCCGATGCGGCGGCTGAAGAAGAGCTGGGTCTCCGCCGCCCGGTAGGGCTCCGGCCGCTCGCCGAAGTAGAAGAGGTTGGCCCCTTCGAGGAAGAACTCCCGCTTCTCGGGGAAGTAGAGCGGGAAGCGGGTCAGGTTCACCTGCTGGGCGTCGGCCTCCGCCTCGGCGAAGTCGGTGTTGAGGGTGAAGTCGGCCACCAGGTCGGTGGTGAGGCTCCACTTGAAGTCGCCGCCGCCGGTCAGGGTGCTGGTGCCGTCGCCGTCCACCGTGCGCTCGTCGTAGCCGGCGGTGACGTAGGGCCGGGCCACCCAGGAGCGGCCCGGCTCCAGCCCCTCCATGCCGGTGAGCTCGCCGAACCGGGAGACCTTGTAGCGGGCGTAGAACCCGTACTCCTTGGACATGGGCTTCCAGAACGAGGTCTCCCGCTTGCGCGGGATCAGCCGCATGACGTTGAACCCGAACGAGTGGACCCCGCCCTCCGGGAAGCGCAGGATGCGGAACGGGATGGCGATCTCCACCGTGTAGCCGCCGGCGTCCCGGACGGCCCGGCACCGCCAGACCCCGTCCCAGTCCAGGTTCACGTCCTCGCCCTCGCTCCGCACCAGGGCGTCCACCTGGACCCCCAGCGGGTTGGTCGCGAACAGGAAGCCGGTGCGCCGGTCCCGGTTGGTGTCGAGGACGATCTCGATGGTGTCGTCGTAGCTCAGGTCGCCGTCGCGCCGCAGGATGTTCGCCACCAGGGCGTCCGGGTCGGAGTCGTGGGCGCGGACCCCGAAGTAGAGGTTCTCCCGGTCGTAGCCCACGCGGACCTCGGTGGGCTCGGTGGCGGCGGACCCCTCGTCCGGCTCGATCTGGACGAAGCCGTCCAGGACCGCGCTCCCCGACCACTCGGCCTCCCCCAGGAGACCGTCGATCTCCGGCGCAGTCTCCAGCCGCGGGAGCTCCACCGAGTACTCCGCCACCGGGTGCTCCGGCGGGGCCTCGGCGGGAACGGCCGCGGCCGGGAACGCGATCGCCAGGACGGCCCCTCCGGCCAGGAGGAACGACAGGACGCTCGGGCAGGGCGAAACTCTCATGGCGGGCTCTCCTCGTTCCCCCGTCTCAGGCCCGGCTCGGCCGGTCCCGTTTGCGCATCAACCGCTCCTTGCGGCGCGCCCCCCGGCCGCGGCTCGCCACCTCGGCGGCCGGCGCGGTCCCGGCGGCGGCCGCCGCCGTCTCCGCCTCCGGCTCCGGCTCGATCAGCCGGGTGAGGGCCGCCACGGTGGGCGCCTCGTACAGGCTGACGTCGCTGATGGAGGCCCCGAGCCGCTCCTTGAGCGCCCGGGTGATGCGCAGGCCGGTGAGGGAGTTGCCGCCCAGGTCGAAGAAGTTGTCGTGGATGCCGACCCGGTCGATGCCGAGCATCTCCTGCCAGACGGCGGCCACCGCCTCCTCGGCCTCGCCGGCCGGGGCCACGTAGGGGTTGGCCAGCGGCGGCCGCGGGTGGGCGGTGGCTTCGGCGGGCCGGTCCACGGCCTCCAGGGCCGCGGTCGCCGGCTCGGCCGCCGCGGCGATCCGGCCCTCCAGGTCGACGGTGGAGACCACCACCTGGGGCAGGCCGCTCGCCAGGGCGCGCCGGAAGGCGTCCAGGCCCTCCGCGGTGGCGAGCCCCCGGCGCAGGGTCTCCCGGCGCCAGGTCCTGATCGCCTCCGGCAGGTCCTCCGGCAGCTCGGTGGCGACCGCCATGC
This sequence comes from Acidobacteriota bacterium, assembly GCA_050050355.1. Classification (GTDB taxonomy): domain Bacteria; phylum Acidobacteriota; class Thermoanaerobaculia; order Multivoradales; family DATKCC01; genus JASFUJ01. Next base: position 1,263 of record JASFUJ010000390.1, on the reverse strand, counting down.
CCACCTCCCGCCAGGCGTCCCAGGCGATGGCGACGGTGCGGCCCCCGGTCCCGAACCCGGTCCGACCCCCGGCCCGGTCCCCGCTCGGGTCGGCCCGCCGGGCACCGATCGCCGCCCGGCGGGCGGCGAAGGCGTCCAGGAAGCAGTTGGCCGCCGCGTAGTCCGCCTGGCCGGCCTGGGGGACCACCCCGGTGACCGAGGAGAACAGGACGAAGCAGTCGAGGGGCAGGTCCCCGAACACCTGGTCCAGGACCAGCGTGCCCCGCACCTTGGGCTCCAGCACCCGCTCGGCGGCCTCGCGGCTCCGGGCGGCGATGGTGCCGCCGCCGGGCACGCCGGCGGCATGGATCACCCCGTGGACCGCGCCGAAGCGCTTCTCGGCGGCGGCGCGGACCGCCTGCATCTCGTCGAGGCGAGCCACGTCGGCGGAGAGGGCGAGCACCTGGGCTCCGGCCTCCTCCATGGCGCGCAGCCGGCCGATCTTCACGCTCACCGGGTCGTCCGGGCCGTGACTCTCGATCCAGCCGTCCCAGCCCTCCGGGTCCGGGAAGGGGGAGCGGCCCACCAGGACCAGCCGCGCCCGGAGCCGCCGCGCCAGGTCGTCGGCGATCTCGAGACCGAGGCCGCCGAGGCCGCCGGTGATCACGGTGACCCCTTCCGGCCGCAGCGGCTCCGGCGCTTCCCCGACGGACTCCAGGGGAACCGGCTCGAAGCCGCGGACCCAGCGGTGCGGCCCGCGCAGGGCCACCGGACGCTCGTCCGGCTCGCCCTCCCCGTTCCAGCGCTCCAGCTCGGCGAGCAGGCGCTCGGCGAGCGGCTCCGGCCCGGAGCCGTTGCCGCTGCCGATCTCGCCCGAGTCCAGGTCGATCGACCGGCACGCGGCCCCGGGGAGCTCCCTGGGAATCACGCCGCAGGGGCCGAGGAGGGTCGCCTTCAGGGGAACCAGCGTCTCGGCGCCGGTGACCTCCTGCATGCCGTCGGAGACGATCGCCAGGCGCAGGGCCGTGCGGTCGGGGGCGTCCGGGAGCCGGGATCCCAGCCGCATCCAGCTCCGGGTCAGGTGCACCAGGCCGTGGAAGGCGCGGTCCAGCGTCGCCTCCCCCGAGGCCCCGGTGACGTTCCACAGGTGGACCACCCGCTCCGGCAGCCGGCCCTCGGGGCCGGCGTCGGCCAGGGCTTCGAGCAGCCGGTCGTAGCCCTCGGGGTTGCCAGGGGCGAGCCGGTAGCGCACGATCCCGGAGCCGGCTTCCGACGGGGTCTCGA
>JASFUJ010000389.1:0-4467 GCA_050050355.1 Acidobacteriota bacterium | reverse complement strand
GCGGTGAAGTCGATCGACCCGGCCCACGTGCCCCTCGACGTCCTCAAGGCGGCCAAGAGCTCCTGGGATCAGGTGGTCTCCCTGGGGGAGGCGCACGGGCTGCGCAACAGTCAGATCTCCGTTCTCGCGCCGACCGGCACCATCGCCTTCATGATGGACTGCGACACCACCGGCGTGGAGCCGGACATCGCCCTGGTCAAGTACAAGCGCCTGGTCGGCGGCGGCATGATCAAGATCGTCAACAACACCGTGCCGCTCGCCCTGAAGCGCCTGGGCTACGAGAGGGACGAGATTCAGGCCATCGTCGAGTCCATCGACGAGAACGACACCATCGAGGGCGCTCCGGCCTTGAAGGACGAGCACCTGCCGGTGTTCGACTGTGCGTTCAAGCCGGCGCGGGGCCGGCGCTCGATTCACTACCGCGGGCACCTCAAGATGCTCGGAGCGGTCCAGCCGTTCATCTCCGGGGCGATCTCGAAGACCATCAACATGCCCGAGGACTCGAGCCCCGAGGACATCATGCAGGCCTACATCGAGGGCTGGCAGCTCGGCCTGAAGGCGGTGGCCATCTACCGCGACGGCTGCAAGCGCAGCCAGCCGCTGTCGACCCGGAGGGCCGAGAAAGCGGTGGTCGAGGCCGACGGCGCCGCGGAGCCCCAGGCGATGCGCCGCAAGCTGCCCGACGAGCGCCAGGCCCTGACCCACAAGTTCTCCGTGGGGGAGCACGAGGGCTACATCACGGTGGGGCTCTACGAGAACGGCCAGCCGGGGGAGATCTTCCTGACCATGGCCAAGGAGGGCTCGACCATCTCCGGCCTGATGGACGCCTTCGCCACGGCGATCTCGATCGCGCTCCAGTACGGGGTCCCGCTGTCGACCCTGGTGGACAAGTTCAGCCACACCCGGTTCGAGCCGTCCGGCTTCACCAAGAACCCGGAGATCCCGATCGCCAAGTCGATCACCGACTACATCTTCCGGTACCTGGCCTCGCGCTACCTGACCACCGAGCAGAAGCAGGCGGCCGGGGTGATCCTGAGGGACCTTCCGCCGCAGCCCGAGCCCGACTCCGAGCCGGGAGCGCTCGAGAGCCGCGACGCGCGCGCCCTCGGTCCGGCTCCGGAGGCCCAGCCGGATGCCGCGCAGGGCGCCGAGGACCGGCCGGGCAACTCCAAGGTCACCTTCCTGCTCCAGCAGGACGCCCCGTCGTGCCACGAGTGCGGCGCGATCATGGTGCGCAACGGCTCTTGCTACAAGTGCCTGAACTGCGGGTCGACCTCCGGCTGTAGCTGAAGGGAGTCGGTGTATCCTTACGGTCCCATGAGCTACGGAACCCGTCTGCGCAGCCTGACCCTGTTCTCGATTCCGATCCTGCTGGCCGCCGCCCTCGCCGTCACCGCCTGCGGCGCGAGCCGGGAGGGCGGCCCGGTCATGCCGGCCGAGAAGGCCGACTTCCGGCTGGAGACGCTCGACGGCTCGCAGGCGGGTCCGCCCGACTATCCGGATCACGTGGTGGTGGTCGACTTCTGGGCCACGTGGTGTACCCCCTGCCGCGCCCAGGCGTCGATCCTCGAGGGTGTCCACGCCGACTGGGCCGACAAAGGGGTCCAGTTCCTGGCGGTCGACGTGGCCGAGGAGCGGAGCACGGTGGAGAGGTTCGTCGAGGAGAACCCCTTCCCCTACCCGGTCCTGCTCGACCCCGAGGACGAGCTCTCCGCCGAGCTGGGCCTGATGGCGCTGCCGACGCTCATGGTGATCGACCGCGACGGCCAGGTGATCTACTTCCAGGCCGGTGTCGTGGACCGGCCGCGGCTCGAGGAGTTGCTGCGGGCGGGCGGCGCGACGGCGTGAGCGCTGCTCGGGCCGCCGCGCGCGCCCCGGGATCACTCCGTGGTCACTGCAGCACCACGAGCACCACGCGCCGGTTCTGCGCCCGGCCCTCGCGGGTGTCGTTGTCGGCGATCGGCGCGCTCTCGCCGTAGGAGATCACGGACATGCGGTGGAGCGGCAGGCCGTGCTCCCGGTTGAGGTACAGCCGGACGGCCTCGGCTCGCTCCAGACCCAGCTCGTCGTTGTACTCGTCGGTCCCGACGGCGTCCGTGTGCCCCTGGATCTCGATGTAGACATCCTTGAAGCGGCTCTTGAGGTCGGTGGCGAACTCCTCCAGCGCGGCCCGGGCCTCCTCGGAGAGCTCCGCCTTGTCGAAGGCGAAGCGGACGTCGCTGTCGGTCAGGACCGTCTCGTAGAGCAGCTTGCCCTCGGCCAGCTTGCCCGCGGCCTCGGCGCGCTCCAGGGCCTCCCGGGCTGTGCGCGAGACCTCGGTGACCTCCTCCTCGGTGCGGGTGACCCGGTCGTTGGTGTCGCGGAGGGCGGTCTGGTTCTGCTCCACCTGCTTTTCGACCGAATCGACGCGGCTGTGGACCGCGCCCGTCTCGCTCCGGACGTAGTCCTTGGTGGCGCAGCCGCTCGCTCCCAGGGCGAGGAGCGCCGGAATGACGAGGACGAGAACCGGAGTGGGTGCGGTTCGATGCATTGCTTCCTCCTGTTCGGATCTGATGCGATGGGAGATCAGGGTCGGGGTGGAGCCGGTTCGAGTCACCTCTCGTTCCCTCCGGACCACGCGGTGGGGTCCGTGCCCCAGTACCCGCGCCGGTAGATGAGCGACGTGTGCCGCCCGGAGCGACGACGGTCGATCAGCTCCACCTCGAAACGATGATACGCCTTGCGACCCTCGCCTTCGGTGGTCAGGGCGAGGATGTAGCGTGACCGCAAGTCTTCCAGAATGCCGGTCACGGTGTGGTCGATGCGCTCGAGCCGTTCCCGGCGATCCCGCGGGACGCCCCCCCGTCCAGAGCCTGCCGAGCCCCGGAGGGCCTCTCCGACGCCCGTGGTCGACAGCTCGAAGTACCGTCCGCCCGTCGCCTCGGCCAGGCTCCGCAGCAGGTCGGCGTACCGGTAGACCTCGTCCTCCGTCCCGCGCGATGCGGGGTCCGAGGCGGACAGGCCGATCACGTAGACCGGGAGGCGGGCACGGCGCACGAGGTCGACCGCCTGGGCCGGCGAGATGCGGCTCGCGTTGTCCTGCCCGTCGGTCACCAGCACGGCGACCCGCTTGCCGCTGCGGCCCTCGGCGGACAGCTCGGGCAGCAGCGAGACCGCGTCGTGGATCGCGGTGGTTCCGTACCCCCGCCAGAGGTCCATCGCCTCCCGGAGGGTCTCGACGGAGTCCGTGAACGGAACCTCCACCTGCACCCGGCCGCCGGCGAAGCTGGCGGCGGAGATCTCGTCGCCGGGGCGGACCGCGTCGAGGAACGCCGCGAAGGCTCGCCGGCTGGCGTCCAGCTTGGCGGAGTTGGCCATGCTCCCGGAGAGGTCCTGGAGCCAGACCACCGAGAGGGGCGCGTCCGAGCCCAGGTCGAGCTCCCGGATCGGCACCCGGCGGCCGTCGACCCACAGGCGGAAGTCGTCCCGCCCGAGGCCCCGGGCGTAGCCGTCGTCCGTCAGCACGACGACGGGCACCAGGACCCAGGAGACGGAGACGGTCTCCTCGAAGGTGGGTGGGGCGGGGTCGGCGGGGGGCTGGGCCGCGGGCCGGTCGCCGGGCCGCGCATCGAGCCGGGTGTCGGGAGCGCCGGGAGCGCCGGGAGCGCCCGCCGCCGTCAGCGCGACGAGCGTGCCGCACAGCAGGGCCGTGGCGCTCGGGTTCTGGAAGCGTCTCATTCTGGGTCTCCGGCGGACTGGCGGTTTGCTAGCCTGGAGGTCCGATCTCGTTCGATCTGGCCCGTGCTCACCCATGTCGAATGGAGGAGGAGGCGATGAATCCAGTCAATATTCGCAATATATCTATCAAATGTGGCCACTGCCGTACATACCAGACCCTGTGTGGGTTCAGCCGCGGCGACGAGTGGAACGTCTACACCTACGAGTGCGAGAACGACGTCTGCGACCCGGACGTGACCCGGACCCTGGTGGAAGTGCCCCGGGAGCTGGACGAGTTCGCCCGGCGGGACCCGGAGTGGAAGGGTGGGGGAGCGCATGGGTGACCTGTGGTACGTTTCTGGCCTGCTGTACGACGCCTCCGGCACGCTCAGCCCAGCACGACCAGTAGACAACCAGCGCAAGCGAGGAAACGATGAAGAAGATCGTCCACGTCGTCGGGACGGGAACCATCGGCGAGCCCCTGATCGGCCTGTTCACCGACTTCAGCTCCGGCCTGGGGATCGACGAGGTGACCTTCCACAAGCGAACCCCCCTGCTGTCGGACAAGTCGAAGCTCGACCACCTCATGGCCCGCGGCGCCAGGCTCGCGACCGACCCGGAGGTGCGCGGCGAGTTCGAGAAGATCGGTCACACGGTGAGCTATGACGCCGAGGAGGCGCTGGAGCGCGCCACCGTGGTCATCGACTGCACCCCGGCGGGCAACGAGAACAAGGAGCTCTACTACTCGAAGCTCGAGGGCCCCCGGGGGTT
>JASFUJ010000388.1:0-4475 GCA_050050355.1 Acidobacteriota bacterium | reverse complement strand
CCAGGAGGCGCGGAGTGGCGTCGGCGGTGTCCCGCAGGGGCTCCAGCAGCTCGACGGCGCTCTCCGCCCGCCCGGCGGCCAGATGCTCGATCGCTTCCTGCGCCCGACTCGCGACGTCCGCGGGCGGTGATTCCTGCGCCGGAACGGCGGTTCCGGCCCCGAGGGCGAGCGTCACCAGCGCGGCGACGAGGACGCCACCTCGGGATCGGCGGGATCGTGCGGGGCGTCCGGACGGTCCGGACTGTTGGGGGGCTCTGGGCATGTGCGACGCTTGCGGCAAGGGGCCTCCTCTACTCTTCGCCGTTCTCTTCGGGGCTCTCGCCGGAGCCCTCTCCCGCCTCGGGGCCGCCCTCGGCGTCCTCGGCCTTCTCGACGACCTCGATCGCGGAGTCGATCTCGATGGGACCCTCCACTTCCTGCTCGACTCCGGTCGGCCAGGTCACGACGATCCGGTCGACCGTCTCGGCGTCACCGAGCCCCACGTAGAGGGGCATGGAGCTCTGGGAGAGGTACCCCGACTTGCCGTCGTGGTAGCGGTGGAGCACCCGGTCGCCCAGGTGGATCTGCACCCGGGCGCCGAGGCCGTCCCGGTTGGAGCGGGTCCCGACCAGCCGGAGCTTCAGCCAGTGGATCGGCTGCCGCTGGGCGAGGTCGCTCACCAGCACCTGCGGCGCGGCGTTGAACTCGTTGGTGACGATGTCCAGGTCGCCGTCCTCGTCCAGGTCGAACAGCACGGACGAGCGGGAGCCGAGGGTCCCCAGGACCATGAACTCGCCCTCCTTGCCCTGGCAGACCGGGCGCCTCCGGTCGATCCCGGAGCAGTTCACGTCGAACCACGGCACGTGGGTCCTGCCGTCGCGCCGTGGCTCCACCCCCAGGACGAAGGTCCGGTCGTAGAACCGCTCGCCCCGGTCGTTCAGGAGCAGCGCGTTCGGCTGGTAGCGCCAGGGGAAGCTCATGCTGTTGGTGATGAACAGGTCGAGATCCCCGTCGGCGTCCAGGTCGCCGGTGGACAGGCCCCAGGGCCAGTAGGTCTCGACCCCCATCGCGTCCGAGACCTCTTCGAAGCTGCCGTCCGCCTTCTGATGGTAGAGGGCGTTGCCGAAGACGTTGTTCTCGCCTCCCTGCAGATGCTCGTCCGACCACTGCATGTCGGACTTGACCTTCTCCTTCTCGGGCGGGACCTGCTCGCTCATGTCCGAGTGCATGTCGGTCAGGACGAGGTCCAGGCGCCCGTCGTCGTCCAGGTCGAAGAAGTCGACCCCCATCGCCCCCCAGGGGTTCTTCGGGAAGACCTCGGCGGAGCGCTCCACGAACCGCTCGCCGTCGACGTTCTCGTAGTAGTGGTCGTCCCCCTGCATGTTGAGCACGTAGAGGTCGGGATCCAGGTCCCCGTCCACGTCCCCGAAGGCGGCGTCGCCGGTCCAGCCGGTGTCCACCAGCCCGACCGCCTCGGTCACGTCGACGAACCGGTTGTCGCCCCGGTTCTCGAACAGGAGGCTGGACTCGAAGCGCTCCGGGAAATGGTGGCCGGAGAACGCGTCCTCCAGGCCGACGTAATAGCCGCCGCGGCCCACCCGTGACGTGGTGTAGACCCCGATGTTCGTCAGGTAGAGGTCCAGCAGCCCGTCGCCGTTGTAGTCGAAGAACAGGACGCCGGACGAGTGGCCCTTGTGGGCCAGGCCGGACTCCTCGGTGACCTCGGCGAACTTCCCTTCGCCGACGTTCTCGAAGAAGTGGTTGCCCATGTTGACGGTGGTGGCGTAAAGGTCGGGGTCGCCGTCGTTGTCGGTGTCGGCGAACGAGGCGGTCACTCCGACCTCGTCCTCCAGCCCCACTCCCGCCGTCTCGGTGATGTTCTCGAACGTGCCGTCGCCCCGGTTGCGCCAGAGCTGGTTGGAGCCGAGCTGGGTCGTGAAGTAGACGTCCAGATGGCCGTCTCCGTCCACGTCGGCCACCGCGACCCCGTTGCCGTGGTCGTAGTGAACCGCCTTGTAGTGCCGGCCGGCGTCGTCGACCACCTGGTGGACGAAGTCGATGCCACTCTCGGGCAGGCGGTCGGTGAACGAGAACGACCGGGCCGGCACGCCGGTCTCGGCGGCTTCCTTCTTCTGCGTCTCGGCGCGCTCCGGCATGGATTCGACGCCGATGTCGGGGTCCGGGAAGCGGAGCAGCCGCTGCGGGGCCTCGGCGCGCTCGTCGCCCGGATCGTCCTGGGCTGCCGGCTGGGCTCCCGGGGCCGGGGTCGTCGTGAGCGCGAGGTAGGCGACGGCGAGCAGGATGGGAAGAGCCCGGCCACCGAAGGCTGTTCGGCGGACTCGGATGGATTCATTCGGCCGCATGGTGATCTGACTCCTTTGTGTCGGGCGCTGGAGATGGGTCCCGGGGCCGGGTCAGCCGGGGACCTTGAACCGTAGGATCAGGTACTGCTTGTGGTGCTTGAACGCCTCGCTGTCGACCAGCTTCCGCATCTCGGCGGCCTTCTCGATCTGGCGGCGGAGCAGCCAGCGGAGGGGTCGGGTGAGCCAGGGGCGCTTGCGCTGGGCGTGGTCGCTGATGATCTCGAGGCATGGGTCGATGTAGCGCTCGAGCCAGGACCGGGCGAGATCGAGGGTCGGAGTGACCTGTTCGGTGATGTCCTGCCGACGCTCCAGGCGAAAACCGGCCGCCTCGGCGCGCTCCAGGAAGCCCGGCAGCGGATGGCCGCTCTTGGCCAGGACTCCCCGGGCGCCGTTGCCGATGAAGTAGTCGGCCACCAGGAAGTGACCTCCCGGCGTCGCGCGGGCCACCGCCGGGAAGAGCGAATCGAGCCACACGTACTGGGCCGATTCGCTCATCAGGACCAGGTCGTAGGTGCGGCGTGGCTCGAACTCCTGGAAGCGACGCAGATGAAAGGGGGCGCCGACCCGCGTCGCGAAGGCGGTCTCGTGATAGGGGTCCGGGGAGAGGCCCTCCACGTCGTAGCCCCGCTCCTGCAGGGTCAGCGCGGTCGAGCCGATGCCGCACCCGACGTCGAGCACGCTGCTCACGCTCTCGGGGATCCACTCCAGGAGGTTGCGCGTGAACCGGTCCTGGGCGATCTTCAGCCCCTCGAGGGTGAGCGGCTCGCCGTTCCACAGACCGTAGTGCAGGTGATCCAGCCCCACCACCTCGTGGTAGAAGCGCAGGGAGGTGCTCACCTTGACCTCCCGCGGGCTCCGGCGGGCGGCGAGTCTGCGGAAGATGCTCCGCCGACGGGCCGGACGCACGTCCTCTTCGGTCCCCTTCATCCCCTCCATCCCCTCCACTCCGTCAGGGATCGCCGGGGATTGAGCGAAGGCTTGCCACATCGGGGTATCGTAGCATGGCGCCGTCTCTGCTCAGCCGGCGTCCCGCCGCAGCGTCTCACTGCCGGGCCAGCGGTCGCGAGCCTCGCGGAGCAGGCGGTCGGCGGAGCCCGGGTCTCCGAGGACGCGCAGGGTCCGCGCCGCCTCCGCGTAGGCCTCGGGCGTCGGGTTGACCTCCAGCATGCGCCGGAGGACCTGCCCGACCGCGGCCGTCCGCCCGGTCAGGGTGTAGAGCAGCGCGAGCCGCGTGTAGGCGGCGAGGTCCTCGGGGAACAGGCGGATGGCGTCGAGGAAGGCGCGTTCGGCCTCCTCCGCCCGGCCCATCTGAGCCAGCGCCTCGCCGCGCGTCCGATGCACCCCCCGCAACAGGTGCAAGGGACGATCCCCGGAGGCCCCGCCCGGAACCCGCTGCAGCACCTGGTCGGTCAGCTCCAGTGCGCGCTCGGGCTGGTCGCGGGCGAGCGCGATCCGGGCCAGCGTGATGCGGGGGAGCAGGCGCTCGTCCTGGAGCTCGAGGGCCCGTTCCGCGTGCCGCTCGGCGGCGTCGAGATCCCCGCGCCGGAAGGAGGCCAGGGCGAGCAGGTGCTGGGCGTCCGCCGGCAACGCCTCCAGGGCCAGCTCCGCCTGCCGCTCCGCCTCGTCGATCCGCTGCAGGCTCAAGAGCGCTTCGGCCGTGCTGAGGGCGTCCTCCGGGGCGCCGGACGTGAGGGCCGAGGCCCGCCGGTAGGCCTCGAGCGCCTCCTCCGGGCGCCCCTGCCGGAGCAGGCTGTGGCCGAGGAAGCGCCAGGCGTCGACGATCTGCGGCTCCCGGCGCACGATCGCCCGGTACCGCTCCTCGGCTTCGGCGAACCCGCCCCGCTCGAGCAGGTCGAAGGCCTCGCCCAGCGCGTGCAGGACCGGGAGCTTCGACTTCGGGTCCGGGAGCGGTCCCTCCCCCTCGGTGCGGGCGCCTCCCAGGTACCCGAGCGCCGCGAGCCGCGAGCGGGTCTCGGGCTCGACCGGCGCGGGCGGCTCGAACCGGAAGTCGAAGCGCTCCAGGGCGTCTCTCAGGCGCGCGGTGGCCCGACGGTCCTCGCGCACGAGGTTCTCGGTCTCACCGGGATCCGCGGCCAGGTCGTACAGCTCGGGGTCGGGACCGTGGATGTAGTG
>JASFUJ010000387.1:0-4503 GCA_050050355.1 Acidobacteriota bacterium | reverse complement strand
CCCGACACCACGGCCCCCGGGTCCTCGAGCCGCGAGCCCAGGTCGACCGTCGCCGGCAGCCGGTCCGCCCCCGCGAGATCCCGCACGCCGCCGACGGAGACCCGGGAGGGCACGTACGGCCCCTCCGGCTGCGCCAGGCCGGCGAACACCAGCCGGCCGGAGAGCTGCCGCCGGGCCGACACGATCTCGTTGTCCGGGATCTGGTAGTGGCCGATCTCCGCGGCGCTCGCCTCGCGCACCACGCGATCGAAGAGGAGGGCGAGGTGGAAGCCGAACGGGCCGGCGCCGTCCAGCGTCTCGGGTCCGATGACGGTCGCCGAGAGGAAACGCGGCCCCTGGGCCGTCAAGGTCTCGAGGCCGAGGGGCGTCGTCCCCTCGAAGCCGCCGTCGCCGCCGGCGTCGGTCTGGAGACCGAGGCTCGACGCCGAGCGCTCGATGCGCAGCCGGTAGCGGCCCCCGGCGGCGACCGGGACCGACCGCAGCGACCCGCGGAGCATCGAGCCGAAGCGGGGCACGCTCACCGCCAGGTCGACGGCGCCGGCCTCGAGCGCTTCGAGCTCGAGGGTGTAGGGGAAGAGGTCCGGCTCGGCCACGAGCCCTACGTGCGCCGGCGAGCCGGAGCCGACGGGGAACAGGCCGGCGCCGGCGACCCGCCCCTCGTCGAAGGGCCCGGAGGCCCCCGCGCCGACGCTCTCCCGCCCCTGGCCGTCCACCAGGCGCACGCGCACCGGCGCGCCGCCGACGGCGAACGACAGGAGCTCGGGGCCGGAGGCGGCGAGGCTCGCGAGCTCCGCCTCGTAGCGGAGGGGTCCGCCGGACCCGGCGACGGCCCCCTGGAGGGCCGCCCCGACGGCGGCGTCGAAGTCGCGGCCCGCCTCGGTCTCGCGCAGGAGCTGGTCGAAGCCCGCGTCCGTGGGACCGCCGTAGAAGTCGGCGGCGATGTCGCGCACCGCGCCTTCCGTCGACTGCCCCAGCTCGACCCGCAACCCCGCCTCGGCCAGGGCGAGGGCCTTGCGGGTGACGATCTCGCGGCTGGTCCGGACGACGTCTTCGGGGAGAACCGCCCCCGGCGCGTTGGCGAGGCTCCAGCCCTGGCCGAGGACCCTCATCGCCGCGGCCACCACGGTGTCCGGCAGCCGGTCGACGGCGGTGGGCAGGACCAGGGTGTCCGGGGAGAGCGGCACGCCGCGCTCGCCCACCGCGAGGGTGAAGCGGAGGTCGCCGGTGCTCCCGGAGGCCGTGTCGAAGCGCAGATAGTCCGCCACCACCCGGCCGGTGCGCTCGGCCAGCAGCTCGAACTCCAGGATCGCGGCGTCCTGCGGGCGCAGGGTGTCGATGCTCCGGGTCAGGGAGCCGATCTGCCGGGCCCCCGACAGGCGGCTGGCGTCGAGGGTCAGGTTGACGTCGTTGGCCAGGCTCTGGCTGATGTTGGTGACGGTGACGAAGACGCTGAAGGGCTCGCCGTCGCGCACCACCGAGGGGACGGTGAAGGAGAGGTCGAAGAAGGGGTTGCGTACCAGGACGCCCCCCATCGCCTTCCCCATCACCTCCACGGGGCCGGTGACCAGGCCGTCGAGGACCGCGGCGATGTCGAATTCGATCTCGTGGAAGCCCTCCTCCTCCCCGCGCAGCACGAACTCCGTCTGCCCCTGCTCACCGGGCGACAGGGCGTCCACGTCGTCCGCCGTCCCCGGCTGGGAGTCGAGACCGACGCCCCGCACCGGCAGGGTCTCGGGCTGCGGCCCGTCCACGGTGTCGGGGAGGCTCAGCGGGTCGTCCCCGGTGTCCGGGACGCGGTCGTCCCCCGGGGGCAGCCGGATCGTCCCCTCCACCTCCCGGACCACCAGCCCCGAGCCGCCCGGAGCGCCGTTGGCGACGAAGAGCATCGCCGAGAAGTGCTGCTTCAGGAAGCCGACGTTGCCCGGGATCACCAGCACGCTCGGGATCCGCACCGGCACCTCGCCCTGCCCGGGCACGTTCACGGTGGGGATCTCGGCCCCTTCCTCCGGCTGGAGGAGCACGGGCACGACGCTCGACGGCACGGTGGCCCGCGTCGGGTCCGGCGGCGGCCGGAGCGGCTGCGGCACCACCTCGCCCCGCTCGTCGAACACCACCGGGAAGCTCAGATCCACGACCCCGGACTCGAGGGTCATCCCGAGGGTGAACTCGAACCCCAGGTAGGAGTCGCTGTCGAGGACGATCCCGCGCTCCCGGATCTCCTCCAGGGTCAGCGGCCGGGCGGAGACCGAGGTGATGAGGAGCTGCTCGATCACCTTCACCGGCACCGCGGACGGCGCGGCGTCGAGGACCGGCGAGCCGCCCACGGTGAGGCGCAGGTTGGTGAGGGAGTAGTCGCCCGACACCGTCAGCGGCGGCAACTGGAGGACCAGGGGGTCCTCCGACGGCGCCTCGGACCCCGTGGGAAGGCTCAACGCCGTCCGGAGCCCGGGCCCCGCGAGATCCCCCTCGACCCGGAACGGCCCGCCGACGAACTCCTCCACCTCCGCCGCCGAGAGCTCCTCCATCCCCGCCCGCACCACGACGCGCACCCCGGAGGCGGTGTTCTTCGGAACCACCAGCTCCAGGGGCTCGACGGTCGCCGAGACGCCGCGCAGGAAGAGGTCCACCTGGCCGATCGGGCCGATCGGGTGGAGGGGTTGGGCCCCCACCATGGACGGCAGGCTGAACGCGGTGAGCGCGACGATGAGGAGGACTCTGGGCATTGCGACTATTCCGCCAGGATCGGTCGGTTCCTGTACTCGACGAGGATCTCTTCGGCGGGCACGATGCAGCCCGGGTCACAGGTGAAGCTCCAGGTGAATCCGGTATCCTGTCCTCTGAGGACCAGCTCGCCGCCGTCGGTCTCCTCCAGGTCCAGGGCCTCTGTCAGCGAGCCCCCGTCCCGATTCCGGTACGACACCGCAACCGGAATCAGCCTATCCAGGGCCAGGCTCTGGCCTTTGGCCACGGCGCTCCATACGACAGAAGCCGCCCACTTCTCCTCCTGATGTAGCGAAATGAGATCGACCCCGACGCTCGGCAGATCGGGTTCCTCGAGATCAGGGCTGAACGTCAAACCCAGGCATTCGGTGCTGAGCCCGTTGGCGTCGAGTGGTACGACCTGAGTCTCGACGATCGTCCTATCCGGAGCCATCTGAACCACTACCAGCCGCGGCGCCTCACTTGTTGACGGAACCGGCTCGCCCGTGAGCACCGCCCCGACCACCGCCCTGATTTCCTCGGGAAACTGCATGGCCGCGAGCGCCAGGACCCCATCCTGCCAATCGATTTCGATGTAATCCACGAACTCCACCACCTGCGGCTCACCCTCAGGCCTCGTCAATGTCTGATCCACCCAATCGATCGTCGCGCCCGGGAAGGCCGCGGCGGCCATCGCCTCCATCACCGCCGCCTGCTCTCCGAAATGAGCTCTCATATCCTGTTGCGCAAACGCACCGGCCGCTGCTCCGCCGGCCAGCATGCAGCCGAGTATCATCGGGAGCCAGTACCGCACCCTACTCAAGCGCATCGACGATCTCCTCGAACCCAGACCAGACCTCGACAAACTCTTTAGCGACCAGGAAAGAGTGACTTTCGAGCAGCCCAGCCTGTCCGACATCTGACAGATCGATGCTCTGGACACCCTGAATCTGCGTCGTACCTGCCGCCTCGGAAAGTGACGGGAACCAGTATGCAAGCTCGGCCCATCCGCGCGTCAGCTCAGCGCGATCGGACAAATCAGAGCCGAAGAGCTCCGTGTTTCCCCCTGCCACTCTCCATAGGTAGTCCTCCTTCCTCTTTTCGGTATCTTTCAACCTTGCCCAGAATTGGCTCACCGGCCCGTCAGGAAACGACGTACGTCTCAACCCCAGCGGCCCCAAGTAAGGCTTCAACAACCTCTGAGCAGCCTGCCATGGCCGCACGCGCAGAAATCGAAGTGACAATCTCAAGCCCACGAAGCTCCTTCCCAGTCCGAGCACGCCGTCTCCCTTGTTGAACACGTTGACCATGCTCACGCGCTCGACGTTCTCGGAGAACCTGCCCAGCCATGGCCCTCGGAGCACTCTCGGTTCGAAGCCGACCTTCTGCGTCCACCTCTGGGTGTAATCTGGCTGGGGCTCCAAATTCTTGTTGTTCCTGCCAATCCTGTAATCCCAGAGAAACCTCAACGGCGTGAACCGTATGCTCTCTTCCCACTCGATCTCCCACCGAGCGTCATCGGGATATCCCAGTTCCTCGGTCGCCGGCACGATGAGCGCCTCCCTCTCATCGTCTCCATAGGAATAGCCCGCCTCGAAGGCCTCCGCAGGCAACGCGGCGTCGTACATAACGTATTTTTCGATGGGCGATAGATCTTCGTCGGAAAGCAGGCTGATTGCAGAGTTGACGACAATGTTGCCGGCACTGTGAGCGATGATCTTGATCTTCCTCTGGAGCGTGTCCTCTCCCATCCCTCGACTCAAGAAATCGGCGAGGGGGACACCAGTCTGGAAGGCATTGAAT
>JASFUJ010000386.1:0-4505 GCA_050050355.1 Acidobacteriota bacterium | reverse complement strand
TGCTCTCCCGGGTCCGCCCCCGCCGCGGCTGGCTCGCCCTGGCCGGCGCCGCCGGCCTGCTGGGGGTCCTGGTGGCGGCCTTCCTGCTCCCGGCGTGGGAGAGCTTCCGCCGGATCCTGGGGATGAAGGGGGGCTCCGACTGGCCGGACGGCGCGGCCCTGCTGGACCTGCTGCAGCTCCAGGCGGGGAGCGTCTCGGTGGTGGTGACCTGGGCATTCTGGGTGCTCGTGGCGCTCGGCTGGACCGCCCTCTGGCGTGGGCGCCGGCGGGTGGCGCTCTTCACCGCGAACCTGCTCCTGTGGCAGGGCCTGGCCCTGGCCGTCGTCCGGCCGTACCTGACCCACATCCCGGTGATCATGAACCGCTACCTGCTGATCGGGCTGCCGGTGGTGCTGGTCTGGCTGGCGGCCGGCCTGGTGCTCCTGTGGCGTGGGGGCCGGGGTGTCCCCTGGATGCGCTGGACGCTCCGGGGGCTGACCGCCGCCTTCGTCCTCGGCGCACTGGCGGCCCACCCCCACGCGGTCGACCCGGCGCTGCGCTTCGGGCCGTTCGCCGGGAGCATCGAGGCGGTCTCCTTCGAGCGGCCGCCGCTCCGGCTGCCGCCCGCGGCGGTTCCGGACGTCTACCGGGTGATCGCCGGCGAGCCGGGCGACCGGCCGGTGGTGGAGGTGGCGAGCGGCACCACCAACTTGCGGATCCGGCCCGAGGAGGCGGCCTGGCGGGTGCACGGGCGGCCGGTGCTGCTGGCGACCCGCAAGCCGTCGGTGGCCGACCCGCGGGTGGCGTTCCGGACCCTGATCCCCATGCGGCCCGACCGGATCGCGGCGACCGACGCCCGGTTCGCGGTGCTCCACCTGGACCGGCCGCGGCTCGGCCGGATGCTCCGGGATCTCGGGCTTCGGGGGCCCGGCCAGCCGCCCGAGCGGGTGTTGGCCCGATCAGGACCCACCCCGCCGGACGACCCGGTGGTGCGCCAGGCGGCAGCCGCCGGCCGCGGCCTGCGGCGGGCCTGGGGAGAGCCCCACCTGACGGGGCCGGGGGTGCTGGCGTGGGATCTGGACCAGATTGGGGATCGGACCGGGGATCGATGAGACCGCGGCGCGGCGCTCAGTCGCCCTGAGCGGTGGTCGCGGCGTCCAGGGCGTCCGCGGGCGGCGAGAACAGCGGGCTCCGGCGGAGCTTCCAGCGGTGGGCGTACCAGGCGCCGAGGGAGCCGAGTGTGGCCAGGGCGTAGGAGCTGGCCCGGCGCAGGCCGATGCTCGACGCCTCGTCGAAGTAGCGCACCGGCATGGGGATGTCCCCCAGGCGGAAGCCGAAGTGGACCGCCTGGAGGAGGAGCTGGGAGTCGAACACGAAGTCGTCCGAGTTGCGCTCGAAGGGGATCGTCTCGAGCAGCCGGCGGTCGTAGGCCCGGAAGCCGCTGTGCCACTCCCCCAGGTTCTGGCCGGTGAGGACGTTCTCCAGGATGGTCAGGCCCCGGTTGGCCAGGTACTTGATCCGGGGCATGCCGCCGGAGAGCGCCTCCCGCCGGGTGCGGATGCGGTTGCCGAGCACCAGGTCGAGCACCCCGAGCCGGAGGATCTCGACGGCCGCCGGCACCAGCCGGGCGTCGTACTGATCGTCCGGGTGGACCATCACCACGTGATCGGCTCCCCGGGCCAGGGCCTCCCGGTAGCAGGTCTTCTGGTTGCCGCCGTAGCCCAGGTTGCGCTCGTGGCGGATCAGGGTCACCGGCAGTCGGGCGGCGATCTCCGCCGTGTCGTCCCGGCTGGCGTCGTCCACCACCAGCACCTCGTCGCAGCAGCCGTCGGGGAGCTTGGAGAGGGTGGTCTCCAGGGTCTCGGCCGCGTTGTAGGCGGGCATGACGACGAGGGTGCGGTGGCTCATGGGGGGCCTGAGGGGTCGGGCGGCGGAACGGTCGGACGGTGGCTCGGGGCAAGACTGTACCTTCGATCGGCCCCGGTGTCA
The DNA here is from genome assembly GCA_050050355.1 of Acidobacteriota bacterium. Taxonomy (GTDB): domain Bacteria; phylum Acidobacteriota; class Thermoanaerobaculia; order Multivoradales; family DATKCC01; genus JASFUJ01. Next base: position 2,537 of record JASFUJ010000386.1, on the reverse strand, counting down.
CGGGGGCTCACGGGAGGGAACGCCGGGCGTCCTGCACCGGACCGCAGTGGATGCGATACTTCCCCGGACGGCCCGGGGCCGAAGGTCCCCGCGGCGTCCAGCGAGTCCACGGCGACCCACGACGACCTCACAGCGGCCCGACAGCCAGGAGGACCCCATGCGGCAGCACCTCATCCGCCACGCCCCGGTTCTGCTCGTCACCCCGTTCGTCACCCTTCTGCTCACCCTGCCGGCCCTCGCCCCTGCCGAGTCAGCCGAGCCGGTTGACCCGGCCGAGCCGGCCGGCTCCCACCCTTTCGACGCCCACGACCTGGTCACCATGGCGCGGCTCTCGGACCCGCGGGTCGCGCCGGACGGCGCGGCCGTGGCCTACGTGCTGCGGACCACCGACCTGGAGGCGGACCGGGGCCGGACCGACCTGTGGCTGGTGCCCACGACGGGGGGCGAGCCCCGGCGCCTGACGACCGCACCCGAAAGCGACGACTCGCCCCGCTGGGCGCCGGACGGGGAGAGCCTCTACTTCCTGTCGGGCCGGTCCGGATCCCGGCAGGTCTGGCGCCTGCCCCTGGCCGGGGGCGAGGCGGTGCAGGTGACCGATCTGCCCCTGGACGTGGGCGGTTTCGTCCCGTCGCCGGACGGCTCCCGGCTGGCGGTCGCCCTGGAGATCTTCCCGGACTGCGAGGACCTCCGCTGCACGGTGGAGCGGCTGGAGGCGCGGGAGGCCTCGAAGGCGAACGGACGGCTCTACGACCGGCTGTTCGTCCGGCACTGGGACACCTGGACGGACGGGCGCCGGTCCCGGCTGTTCGTGGTGCCGTCCGGGCCCGCCGGATCCACCGAGCCGGTGGCCATCGGCCCGGACCTGGACGCCGACGTGCCGTCGAAGCCGTTCGGCGGCATGGAGGAGGTGGCCTGGACGCCGGACGGCGCCGGCCTGGTGTTCACCGCCCGCGCGGTGGATCGGGAGGAGGCCTGGTCCACCGACTTCGACCTGTTCTGGGCCCCGGCGGACGGCTCGGCCGCGCCGGTGAAGATCACCATCGGGAACCGGGCCTGGGACACCCAGCCGGTGTTCTCGCCGGACGGGGGCACGCTGGCCTACCTGGCCATGGCGCGTCCGGGGTTCGAGGCGGACCGGTTCCGGATCGTGCTCCGGGACTGGAGGTCTGCCGGATCGGCCGGATCGGCCGGATCGGCCGGATCGGGGGGCTCGGACGGCCGGTGGGGTCCGCCCCGGGTGCTGACCGGGGACTGGGACCGCTCGCCCGGCTCGATCGCCTGGTCGCCGGACGGCCGGACGCTCTACGCCACCGCCGGGCACGTGGGCAACGTGGCCCTGTTCGCGGTGGATGCGGAGGACGGCTCGGTGCGGGAGGTGGTGACCGAGGGGCACGTGCGCTCGCCGCAGCCGTACGCCTCGGAGGCGGGGGAGCGGATCGTCTTCGGCCGGGACACCTTCGATGCGCCGGTCGACCTGTACTCGGTGGCCGCGGAGGGCGGGGAGGTCGCACGGCTGACCCGGGTCAACGCCGAGCGGCTGTCGGGGGTCCGGTTCGGGGAGTTCGAGCAGCTCAGCTTCTCCGGCTGGAACGACGAGACGGTCTACGGCTACGTGGTGCACCCGGTGGGGTTCGACCCGGAGGCCGATCCGGACGGGGGCTCGGGCGCGACCTACCCGGTGGCGTTCCTGATCCACGGCGGGCCGCAGGGTTCGTTCGACAACGACTTCCACTACCGGTGGAACCCGCAGGTGTACGCCGGGGCGGGGTACGGGGTGGTGATCGTGGACTTCCACGGTTCGACCGGGTACGGGCAGGAGTTCACGGATTCGATCAGCGGGGATTGGGGCGGCAAGCCCTTGGTGGATCTGCAGCAGGGGCTGGCGGCGGCGCTGGAGCGCTATCCGCACCTGGACGGGGAGCGGGTCTGTGCGCTGGGGGCCTCGTACGGCGGGTACATGATCAACTGGATCGCCGGCAACTGGCCGGACCGGTTCCGCTGCCTGGTCAACCACGACGGGGTGTTCGATCTGCGGTCGATGTACTTCTCGACCGAGGAGCTGTGGTTCCCGGAGTGGGATCTCGGGGGGCCGTACTGGGAGGCGGAGGAGGCGTACGCGGCGCACAACCCGGCGAAGTTCGTGGAGAGCTGGCGCACGCCGATGCTGGTGGTGCACGGGGCGCTCGACTACCGGGTGCCGTTGACCCAGGGGCTGGGGGCGTTCACCGCGTTGCAGCGGCAGGGAGTGCCGAGCGAATTCTTGTACTTCCCGGAGGAGAACCACTGGGTCCTGCGGCCGGCCAACAGCCTGCAGTGGCACGAGACGGTGCTTGAGTGGTTGGGGAGGTGGCTCGGAGAGGAGTAGCCGGGGGGCTTGTCCCCCCGGGGAGGGGCTTGTCCCCCCGGGGGGCTTGACCCGCCGGGGAGAGGGCCGAGCAGGTGCCGACCCGCCGCCCCCCTCTCGGTTGGACCTGGACGGGAGAGGGCCTCCCCCCACCGACCGCCCCCCTCTCCCCTGGGGGGAGAGGGCCGGGGTG
>JASFUJ010000385.1:0-4507 GCA_050050355.1 Acidobacteriota bacterium | reverse complement strand
CCGCGCCCGACACCGCTCGCCGAAGCCCCCCACCCAACCACCCACCCCGGCGAGCCACCCGGCGCCGCGAGCCACCCGCCCGCGCGGCTCGATCCCCCCACGACTGTGGTACAACACCAGCGCCATGGGATTCCCAGAGACCCGACTCCGCCGCCTCCGCCGGACCCCGGCCCTCCGCCGCATGGTGCGCGAGACCCGCCTCGCCCCGGAAGACCTGATCCTGCCCCTCTTCGCCCGCCCCGGAGAAGGGATCGCCGAACCGGTCGGCTCCATGCCCGGCGTCTACCAGCACTCGGTCGACAAGCTGGTGGAGGCCGCCGCCGAAGCCTGGGACGCCGGCGTCCAGGCCGTCCTCCTGTTCGGCCTGCCCGAGTTCAAGGACGCCGTCGGCTCCGCCTCCTGGCAGGACGACGGCATCGTCCAGCAGGCCGTCCGAGCGCTGAACGACCGCCTCCCCGGAATGGTCACCATCGCCGACCTCTGCTTCTGCGAGTACACCGACCACGGCCACTGCGGCGTCCTGGCCGGCGACACCGTGGACAACGACGCCACCCTGGAGAACCTGGCCCGCCAGGCGGTCTCCCTCGCCGGCGCCGGAGTCGACGTCATCGCCCCGTCCGACATGATGGACGGCCGGATCGGCGTGGTCCGGGAGGCCCTGGACGACGACGGCTTCCCCGACGTGGCGATCCTCTCCTACGCCGCCAAGTTCGCCAGCGCCTTCTACGGACCCTTCCGGGAGGCGGCCGATTCCACCCCGTCGTTCGGCGACCGCAAGACCTACCAGATGGACCCGGCCAACCGCCGCGAGGCGCTCCGCGAGGTGGCCCTCGACGTGGACGAGGGCGCCGACATGGTCATGGTCAAGCCCGCCCTGCCGTACCTCGACGTGGTCAGCGACGTGTCCGAGACCTTCGGCCTGCCGACGGCGGCGTACCACGTCTCCGGCGAGTACGCCATGATCAAGGCCGCCGGCGCAAAGGGCTGGATCGACGCCGACCGGGTGCTGATGGAGACCCTGCTCTCCATCCGCCGCGCCGGGGCGGACCTGATCCTGACGTACGGGGCGGTGGAGGCGGCGAAACAGCTTGAAAGATAATTAGGAATTGTGAATTAGGAATTAGGAATTGAACCCGCCGAAGCGGGAAGGACGTCGGGGACGGGAACGACCCCGGAACCTCCGCCGAGGTACGGTTGCTACGCTCCGCACTCGAGGCGGTTCCCGGGCGAAGAGCCCGTTGCCCAAGGCCAATCCCCAACTCCGAGCTCCCAATTCCTAATTCCTAATCAACAACCACCTCTCCGGAGGGCAAGATGACCCAGACCCATCTCCAGCGTGCAGCCAGATTCATGCCCGGCGGCGTGTCCTCCCCCGTGCGGGCGTTCACCGGAGTCGGCGGCGACCCGGTGTTCGTCCGGTCGGCGGCGGGCGCGACCCTCGAAGGCGAAGACGGCCGCCGGTACATCGACTACATCGGGGCGTACGGCCCCCACATCCTGGGGCACGGACACCCGGAGGTGGTGGCCGCCGTCCGCGCGGCGGCGGGCCGGGGGACGGCGTTCGGCGCGCCCACCATGGCGGAGGCCGAGCTGGCCGAGCTGCTGTGCTCGGCGCTGCCGTCCATGGACATGGTCCGGCTGGTCAACTCGGGCACGGAGGCGACCATGTCGGCCCTGCGCCTGGCCCGGGCCGCCACGGGACGGGCCAAGTTCGTCAAGTTCGACGGCTGCTACCACGGCCACGGCGACGCCTTCCTGGTGGCCGCCGGCTCCGGGGCCGCGACCATCGGCCACCCCTCCTCCCCGGGCGTGCCGGAGCAGGTGACCGCGGACACCCTGGTGGCGCCGTACAACGACCTGGACGGGGTCCGGGAGCTGTTCGCGCGCCACGGCGGCGAGATCGCCGCGGTGTTCGTGGAGCCGATCGCCGGCAACATGAGCCTGGTCAAGCCGGTGGAAGGCTTCCTCCCGGGGCTGCGGGACCTGTGCGACGAGCACGGCGCGCTGCTGGTGTTCGACGAGGTGATGACCGGCTTCCGGGTCGACTGGGGCGGGGTCCAGACCCTCGCCGAGCACGGCCCGGTGACGCCGGACCTGACCACCCTGGGCAAGGTGATCGGCGGCGGGCTCCCCCTCGCCGCCTACGGCGGGCGCCGGGACCTGATGGAGCGGATCGCCCCGAGCGGCCCGGTCTACCAGGCCGGCACGCTGTCCGGGAACCCGCTGGCGGTGGCGGCCGGCATGGCCGCCCTGAACGTGCTCCGGGCCGACGACCGGGCCGCCTACGCCACGCTGGAGTCCCGGGGCGCCGCGCTGGCCGACGGCGTGCGGGCGGCGGCCGCGGAGCGGGGCGTGCCCTGCACGGTGCAGCGGCAGGGCTCGATGGTCGGCATCTTCTTCACCGAGGGCCCGGTGGAGAGCAAGGCGGACGTGGACGCCTCGGACCGGGAGCTCTACAAACGGGTCTTCCACCGCATGCTGGAGCACGGCATCCACCTGCCGCCGTCGCCGTACGAGACGTTCTTCCTGTCGACGGCCCACGGGGACGAGGAGATCGCGAAGACGGTGGAGGCGTTCGGGGCGGCGTTGATGCCGTAAACTCCCGCCCATGCCCGCCCCCGACCGCTTCGACCTCCTCGCCCTGCGCGACCACGTCCGGGAGATCGTGCGGGACGAGCTGATCCCGCTGGAGCCGGATCTCCTCGCCGAACGCTTCGACACCCTCCTGCCCGCCCTCGGGACGGTGCGCGAGCGGGTGCGCTCCATGGGGCTGTGGGCCCTCTTCCTGCCCAGGGAGCACGGCGGCCCCGGGCTACCGCTGGTGGACTTCGCCCGGATCTCCGAGGAGCTCGGGCGCTCCCCCCTGGGCCACTACGCCTTCCACTGCCACGCCCCCGAGGTGGGCAACATGGAGCTGCTGCTCCACCACGGCTCCGACGAGCAGAAGGAGCGCTGGCTCGCGCCGCTGATGCGCGGGGAGATCCAGAGCTGCTTCGCCATGACCGAGCCGGAGCACGCCGGCTCCAACCCGGTGCACCTGTCGACCACGGCCCGGCGCGAGGGGGACGAGTACGTGATCGACGGTCACAAGTGGTTCGCCACCGCGGCCGACGGGGCGGCGTTCGCCATCGTCATGGCGGTCACGAACCCGGAGGCTGCGAGCCCCCACCGGCGGGCGAGCCAGATCATCGTTCCCACGGACGCGCCGGGGTACCGGCTGGTGCGCAACCTGCCGATCATGGGGGACGCGGGCCGGGGACCGTTCAGCCACGGCGAGCTGGCGTTCGAGGGGTGCCGCGTGCCGGTGGCGCACCGGATCGGCGCCGAGGGCAGCGGGTTCCTGCTGGCCCAGGAGCGGCTGGGGCCGGGGCGCATCCACCATTGCATGCGCTGGATCGGGCTGGCGGAGCGGGCGCTGGAGCTGCTCTGCCGGCGCGCGGCGGCGCGGGAGCTGGGCCCGGACAGGCCACTGGCCGGCAGCCAGGCGGTGCAGCACTGGATCGCCGAGAGCCGGGCGGAGATCGACGCCGCCCGGCTGCTGGTGCTGGAGGCCGCCCGGGCGGTGGACGAGCGGGGGGCGCGGGGGGCGCGGGTGGAGATCTCGCAGATCAAGTTCTTCGCCGCGGGCGTGCTACAGCGGGTGACCGATCGGGCGATCCAGGTGCACGGGGGGCTCGGGGTCACGGACGACACCGTGCTGTCGTTCATCTACCGGCACGAGCGGGCGGCGAGGATCTATGACGGGCCGGACGAGGTGCACAAGAACGTGGTGGCCCGGAAGGTGCTGCAGCGCTACGGCCTGGAGGGCTGAGGGGGAGGGTTTGCCGGGAGCGTTCCGGGGGCTCCACCCATCCACCGTTCGCTGCTGGTGCGCCGGCCGAACCGTCGAACGGGGTGGGCGGGGTGCCCTCTCCCCCGCGGGGAGAGGGTCAGGGTGAGGGGATGGGGCCCGGCAATTCGTGCACCAGGCTCAGGCAGGTCAACCCCGCCTCGGCCTTCTCGAATTCGGAGACATCCACCGGCCGCGGGTCGAGGCCCCGGTGCTCGAGGCGCCGCCGGGTCTCCGGGTGGGCGGCGGAGACCAGGAGCGTCCCGCCGACGGTCAGGGTGTTGGCGGCGAAGGGCTCCCCCGGGGCCACCGGGAGGATCTCCACGTCGGGATCGATCGCCCGGAGCCGCTCGCACTCGACCCAGTCGGGGTTGGCGAGCAGGAGGCCGGACCGGCCCCCGGCCGCGCCGGGCGTCGGGATGAACGTCACGGCGGTCTTCAGGTGGAGGGCACCGGCGACCGGGATCTCCTCGACGAGATATCCGCGAGGCGCCAACAGCTCCCCGAGCCGGCGGGCACCCGCGGCGTTCGTGCGCGCGGACAGGCCAACGCAGAGGCGCCGGCCGATGCGGAGCACGTCGCCCCCTTCCAGGGTGGCCGGGGACTCGATCCTGCCCGCGATGCGCACCGAGCCGAGCCGCGCCAGGGCCGCTTCGACGGCTGGAAGCTCGCGCCTCC
>JASFUJ010000384.1:0-4514 GCA_050050355.1 Acidobacteriota bacterium | reverse complement strand
TTGACGTCCCACAGCAGCGCGGCGAAGTTGACCACGTCCTGCCAGAGGCCCGTCCCGTCTCCCTCCCACTCCCGGGCCCCCGACCCGTCGAGCCGGTCCCGGATCCGCTGCAGGAGGTTCCGCGCCAAGTGGCGGTCGGCGGCGCGCAGGCGCGCGAACTCCTCGCGCTCGATCAGCCGCGACAGGGCGGAGCCGGCACGCCGGAGCGCCCGGTCCAGCTCGGCGGTCTCCGGCTCGGAGGACGCCCTCACGGCGTCGATCTCGCGCCGAAACCCGGTCAGGATCCGGCGAACCTGGAGCGCCTCGCGCAGGAGGTTCACGTCGCCGGTCCGGGACTCGGATCCGGCGATGTCGGCGAGCTCGCGCTCCACCGCGGTGAGACCGCGGACCAGGCGGTCCCGGGCGCACTCGATCTGCACGAGGCAGTTCCACCCCGGCGTGGACGCGGTCAGCCGCTCCAGCCCGTCCAGGGAGCGCTTCCACTCCCCGTCGACGAAGAAGCAGAGGTCCTCCAGCTCGGGCGTCCGGTCCGGGAAGGCCCAGGTATCGGCCCCGGCCTCCGTGGAGGAGCAGGTCTCCTCGATCTCGTCGAGAAGAGTCCGGCCCCGGTGCAACAATTCCGAGAACTCGGGCACCACGCGGTCCAGGATCGTGGAGCCGTCCCGGTCGTCGAACAGCTCGAGCTCGGCCGCCCGGGCTTCGGTCAGCAGGGTGGCCAGCCGGCTCTGCAGGCGAGATCCCTCCATGGAGCCCCGGAGAATATCACCGGCCGGAGGATCAACGGGTGGAGGAGCTACAAGTAGGGCGACGCCAGCCGCGCCACCCCGTCGCGCAGGCGCAACGCCAGCGGCCGCTCGCTCCACTCCTCGGCGCGGATCCGGCGCGCCCCCTCCCGCTTCTCCTCGAACAGCGCATCCAGCCGGGCGCAGAGCCCCCGGTCGTAGACCTCCAGGTTGAGCTCGAAGTTGAGGCGCAGGCTCCGCGGGTCCCAGTTGGCGGAGCCCACCATCGCCCAGCAGCCGTCCACCAGCATCAGCTTCGAGTGGTCGAACGGCGGCCGGGCGTACCAGACCCGGCAACCGTGCTCCAGCACCTGCCAGAGCTGTCCCTGGGAGGCCCACTGGACGTAGGGGAGGTTGTTCACCGAGGGCAGCAGGACGTCGATCTCGACCCCGCGCAGGGCGGCCGTGGACAGTGCGGTGATCAGGTCCTGGTCCGGCAGGAAGTAGGGCGTGACGATCTTGACCGAGTCGCGCGCCGTGGCGAGCGCTCCCAGCAGGCACCAGCGCGCCTTGTCCAGGTCCTCGTCCGGCCCGTCCGGGATCGCCCGGGCCAGGGCGGCGCCGGCCGTCTCCGGCTCCGGGAACCAGCCCTCGCCCCGCAGGAGCTCCCCCGTGGTGAACGCCCAGTCGGCGGCGAACACCGATTGGAGGTGGGCCACGACCGGCCCCCGGACCCGGAAGTGGAGATCGCGGACCGGGTCCTTCGCGCCGCTCCGGACGCGGTGACCGTGGCGGATGTTCATGCCGCCGACGAAGCCGACCCGGCCGTCGGCGACGAGGATCTTGCGGTGGGTCCGCAGGTTCACGTGGGGCAGGCCCCAGGGGGTGAGGCTCTTCATGAAGCGCTCGGTGGGAATGCCCCGGCGCTTCAGGGAGGAGACGATCGTCGGCAGCGAGTAGCGTGCACCCACCGAGTCGATCAAGACGCGCACCGCGACTCCCCGCCGGACCGCGTCCGTCAGCGCCTCCTCGAACTCCCGGCCGGTCGGGTCCCGGTCGAAGATGTAGGTCGACAGGCTGAGCGTGCGCCGCGCCCCGGCGATCGCCTCCAGCATCGGCGGATAGGCTTCCTCGCCGTCCACCAGCGGCTCGACCCGGTTCCCTTCGACCAGGGGCAGGTGGACGATCCGGCTTACCAGGTAGGCGATGGGGGCGAGCCGGCTCGGCGGCATGCCGGGCCGGGTGGCCCGCTCGGGCAGCTCCACCAGCTCCCGGGCGGTGGCCGGGGTCCATCCGGTGTCTCCTCCGGATCCCGAGCCCGATCCCGATCCCGATCTGGACCCTGATCTGGCGAGCGCCCGGGCCTTGCGCCGGATCCGGTTGATCCCGAAGGTCCAGTAGAGCACCGGCCCGAGCAGCGGAAACAGCAGGGCGAGCCCCGCCCAGCCGATGGCCGAGCGCACGTCCCGCTTGTGGAGCACCACGTGGAGCGCCGTCGCCACGCCCAGCGCCGCCGTCAGCACGGCGACGATCACGGAGCGGTCGAGGGCGGCGTAGATCTCCACGGCGAGGTTCCGCCCCCATGGTAGCCCGGCACGCTTCTATCGCGGGTCGGACCTCCCCAGATAGTTGGGCCGGCGGTAGGCGATCTCGAACCCGGCGGCGCGGGCGTTGCGGTACGAGGGCATGGGGTGCTCGGGGAGGTCTTCGCCGGTCTCGAGCACCAGGCGGCGGCAGCCGATGGCGTGAGCGTCGCGGATGCGGCGGGCGAGGAGGGCGGTCTGCGCCCCGCGGCCCCGGTGGCCGGGGAGGGTGGCGGCGAAGTCGAGCCAGGCCAGGCTGCCGCGGGCGTAGAGGGCGCCGGTGGCGACCGGTTTCGGCCCGTCGCAGGTCGGGGCGTAGGCCAGGTAGTGGCGCCAGGCGGGCCGCCCGACGACGGCGGCGATCCAGTCGGCCAATGCCTCGGGCCAGCCGAACGCGGCGACCACGATGGCGCCGAAGTCTTCGGCCCTCTCCAGTCCGATCTCGCGGATCTCCAGGTCGGCCCGGGGGCCGGGGAGGGTCTCGGTGTTCCGCGAGAGCTTCATCCAGTGGTTGTACGGGCGGAGACCGCTCGCCTCGAGCGCTCTGCCCAGTCCGTTCGTGGCCGCCTCCGGGGGCGCCTGGACGAAGAACCGCCCCACTCCGGCGGAGCGGTAGCGCCGGATCAGGGTCTCGAACAGCCGGGGTGGGACGGCTCCGGCGGGGTCCAGCCCCAGCACCCGGTTCAGGGCCAGGACGTCCACTCCCGGGACCAGGAAGGCCGGAACCGGCTCCGCGGTTGCGACCTCGATTCCCAGCGCGGACCGGAGCCCGGCCGGAGCGGCCCGGTAGAAGTCGCTCCAGGCGTCGATCTCGATCTGTTCCAGCGGATCCGTGCGCATCGTTCCATCTCCTCCAATCTCGTCGTGGGTCGGGTGGGTGTCTCCCCTCGACGGGGACTGCGGGGAATCGGTCGCGGAAGCGACACGGAGCCGCCGGCGGCGGATAGAGTCGAGGCATGGCCCGCCCCTGGGAGACGCTCGACCGGCTGGAGACCGACGAAGGGACCATGGAGCTCCGGCGGCGCGGCGAGAAGGAGTTCCTGATCACCGTCGCCGGCCGGGTGCTGATGTCGAGCGCCGCCCACCGCTCCGAGATGGCCCTGGCCGAGAGCGCCTGCGCCCACCTGGCCGGCCGCCCCGCACCCCGGGTCCTGATCGGCGGCCTGGGGATGGGCTTCACCCTCCGGGCGGCCCTGGACCACCTGCCGGCCGACGCCCGGGTGGTCGTGGCCGAGCTCCAGCCCACGGTGATCGAGTGGTGCCGCGGTCCGCTGGCCGAGCTCACCGGCCGGGCGGTGGAGGACCGCCGGGCCGAGATCGTCGTCGCCGACGTGGCCGAGCGGATCGATCGGGCTGCCGAGGGCGGAACCGGCGATCGCTACGACGCCATCCTCCTCGACCTCTACGAGGGGCCGCGCGAGGTCAGCGGGGGCGACGACGCCCCGTTCTACGGCCGCCGGGCGCTCCAGACCACCCGGGCGGCCCTCGCCCGGGGCGGCGTCTTCGGCGTCTGGTCCGAGGACCCGGACCCCGCCTTCGAGCGCCGCCTCCGGGGGAACGGGTTCCGGGTCGAGCGCCTCCGCCCCAGGAGCGGCGGCCCCCGCCACGTGGTCTACCTGGCGCGGCTCTCTCGGTAGGGGACACCCCGTCCGATCGGGCCCCGGCCGGGCGGGCCGGAGGGGGGAGGCCCCTCACGGCCCGCCGAGCCGGTAGACGATCCCCAGCCGCAGGGCCAGGAATTCCAGGTCGGGCCGGTCGGTGAACAGGTCGTGGTAGTCGGCGCCGAGCTCCAGCGCCCAGTCGGGATCGAGCTCGTAGTCGAGACCCACTCCCAGTGTGTAGCCGGCCTCGGTCGAGCCGCGATCCGGCTCGTAGAGACCCAGCGCCCCGGTGACGTACGGACGGAGCCGTCCGGGCCTGCCGGGCTTGGGGGCGTACTTCAACCCCGCCGTCAAGCTCAGCCACTCCTGGTCGTCGAGGCCGCGAGCGGCCGCTTCGAAGCGGCTGTACGACAGGGTCCCCACGGCGGACCACCGGGCCCGGAAAGGCGCCTCCAGGTCCAGGCCCAGGTGGAGGCCGCCGTCGAAGCGGTTGTCGAAGCCGCCCCGGGGAGCGGTCCAGCCGGCATGGGCGCTCAGACCCAGCGACGGCCGGGCGGACGGCTCCACCAGCTTGTCGGCCACGGTGAAGGTGGCGGTCTCGCCGGCCG
>JASFUJ010000383.1:0-4520 GCA_050050355.1 Acidobacteriota bacterium | reverse complement strand
CAGGTTGTTCCAGCGCAGGCCGTGCTGGAGGGTCATGCGGTACGGGGACGCCTGGAGGCGGCGGAAGGGCTCGGTGAGCACGGCGGGGACGCCCGGGGCGGAGCTCTGCGGGCCGGCCCCGCTCCCGGTCCCGACGAGCGCCAGCCGGGCGGCGGCCAGGTCGACCATGGCCCGGGCGATGCCGGGGTCGGCCCGGAGGGCGGCGGCGCACCAGTGGCGGAGGACGTCGGGGGGCGAGGGTGGGGTGAGGGGGAGCAGGCGGTGGGCGCCGTGGAGGGCGGCGCCGAGGCGGGCGGTGGCTTCGGCGGCGGGGGGGACGTCCAGGTCCAGCGCGGCCTCGTCCGTGCCGGCCACGAGGTCCCCGCCGGCGCCGGGTCCGCCTCCCGCCCCGCCCCGGATCCCATCCCGGCCCCGGCCCCGGTTGCGGTCCCGGACCCCATCCCGGTCCCCGTCCCGGTTGGGAAGGGGACAGAGCCGGCGGATCTCCTCCGCCGCAGCCGCCATGGCGACCTGCATGCCCTCCAGGGTCAGGTGGCAGTAGTCGAGGAAGAGCCGCCGGCCGGGGAGCGGGGAGCCGGTGTGGCGGGCGAAGACGTCCCGCAGGTCGACGGTGGAGAAGCCGTGGCGCCCGGCGGCCTCGGTCAGCAGGCGGCGGACCTCGGTGGTGGCCCGGGGGGCGTCGAGGAAGCAGAGCAGCGGGTAGTGGACCGCGTCCACCTCCGCCAGGGCCGCGTCCCGGGCGTCGGCGTCCAGGCCCTTGCCCTGCCAGGCCCGGGCCAGCACCCGGAACGGCGTCGGGCAGGAGGAGCCGTCCAGGGCGTTCATCCGCCAGGCGCAGCGCTCGGCCTCGTCCCAGTCCTCCCGGCCCAGGGCGTCGACGGCGGCCCGGTAGAGCTCGTGCCAGCGCCGGGAGCCGTCCCCGGGGAGCCAGACCGGCGGCTGGCGGCTCTCCCAGTCGGCCAGGTTCACCTCGGGCAGGAGGAGGAGGACCGGGATCCCCGATCCGGCCCGGCTTCCGGCCGCCACCTCGGCCAGCCGCGCCAGCGCGGCCTCCGCCTTCGCCGCCAGCCGCTTGCGGGCGAGCCCGACCGGGCCGGCCACGCCGACCTGGTCTCCGCCCGCGCCGACCTGAGCCAGCGCCGCCGCCACCTGCCGCCGGGCACCGGGCGAGGGCACCAGGGGGGAGACCTCGGGGGTCTCCAGCAGCGGCCAGTTGTTGCCGGCGTAGATCAGGAGCAGGTCCGGCTCGAGCTGCAGCGCGGCCTCGGCGGTGTCCACCATGGGGCCGAGGGTCTCGTTGGTGCGGGAGAGGTCGATCACCTCGTAGCCGGCGGCCCCGTCCGCGGCCCGGAGATCAACCTGCAGAATCCGGCTCAGAATCCGGGCCGGCGTCACGTGGGGGGCGTACAGGTAGCCGGCGGCGGCCGACTCCCCCAGCAGGCAGATCCGCCGCACCGCCCGGGAGCCCTTCGGCCGGAGCACCCGGGTGGTGGCGTGATGGTCGCCCAGCGGGCCGGGCTCCGGGCGCACCCAGGCCGGCGCGCCGTCGACCGTCGCCGGCCGCCAGATGGAGATGGGCCTCGGGGTGTCCCCGACAGGATCGAACGGACGGGGAGGATCGGAACGGTCGGAACGGTCGGAGCTCATCGGCCGTCAGACGAAGGTGTACAGGTGCTCGCTCACCGGGCTCGCGGGGTCTTGCGCCCCCTCGGCCGGCGGGGAGACGCCGCCCCGGCCCGCGGCCCGCCACGCCGCCAGCAGCTCCGGCCAGCCGTCCGGGAGCGCCGTCCGGTCCAGCAGGAAGTCCTCGATCACCAGGGCGTCCAGCCCGGCCTCGGCCAGGGTGAAGAGGGCGTCCACCGGCGTGCAGACGATCGGCTCGCCGCGCACGTTGAACGAGGTGTTGAGCAGCACCGGGCAGCCGGTGCGCCCGGCGAAGGCTTCCAGCAGCGCCGCGAACCGGGGGTGGATCTCCGGGTCCACGGTCTGGGGCCGGGCGGAGCCGTCCACGTGGGTCACCGCCGGCAGCGCCAGCGGCGAGGTCACGGCGCAGGTCTCCAGCATGAACGGGGACGGGTGGTCCAGGTCGAAGTGCTCGGCCGCCGCCCGGGCGAGGACCGCCGGGGCGAACGGCCGGAAGCCCTCCCGGTGCTTGACCCGCGCGTTGATCCGGTCGCGCATGTGCGGGTCGAGCGGGCTCGCCAGGATGCTCCGGGCGCCGAGGGCGCGGGGGCCGAGCTCCATCGCCCCCTGGAACCAGCCGATCACCTGTCCGGCGGCCAGGCGCTCGGCCGTCGCCTCCAGGAGCTCCGGCTCCCGGCCCCGGAGGTCCGTCGCGGGCAGGCCGGTGGCGGCCAGCAGATCCGCCACCGCGTCGGCGCTCCAGCGGGGGCCCAGGTGGACGTGGCGGAGGGGGCGTCGCGGCATCGTCCCGCCCAGCCTCCGGTGGGCCAGGGCCGCCGCGCCCAGGGCGCCCCCGGCGTCCCCCGCCGCCGGCTGGACGAACAGCCGCCGGAACGGCCCCTCCCGGAGGATCCGCCCGTTGGCGACGCAGTTGAGGGCCACGCCGCCCGCCATGCACAGGTGGTCGCTCGGCACCCGGTCGTGGAGGTGGCGGACCATTTCCAGCAGGATCTCCTCCAGCACCTGCTGGGCGCTCCGGGCCACGTCCCGGTGGCGCCCGGTGAGGGGCTCGCCGGGGCGCCGGGCCGGGCCGCCGAGGAGCTCTTCGAGCGCCGGCGAGAACATCCGCCGGCCGGCCACGAAGTCGAAGTAGGTCAGGTCGAGCGTGTACCCGCACCCCGGGCCGGAGCGCACCAGGCGGCGCATCTCCTCCAGGAACCGGGGCCGGCCGTAGGGCGCCAGGCCCATGACCTTGTACTCGCCGCCGTTGACCCGGAACCCGAGGTAGGCGGTGACGGTGGAGTAGAAGAGGCCGAGGGAGTGGGGGAAGCGGACCTCCTCGAAGAGCTCCAGGTCCTCTCCCGACGCCTGACCCGAAGCCCGGCCGCAGGTGGTGGTGGCCCACTCGCCGACGCCGTCCACCGTCAGCACGGCGGCCTCGGGGAAGCCGGAGAAATGAAACGCGCTCGCCGCGTGGCTGAGGTGGTGCTCGAAGGTCAGGAGCGGCCCGTCCCAGCCCAGCCGCTCGCGGATTTGCCGCTCCGGGCGGCCGGGGTCGAGGAGCGGGTCCGGCGCCCGATCCGGCCAATCCGGCCGATCCGGCCGATCCGGCCGGTTCCCCGCGCCCGCGGACCGGCGTGCACCCGGCGCGCCGGAGCGGCGGAGAGCCCAGAGCTGGCGGGAGTGCTTGGCGCGGGGGTCCTCGTAGTAGGCCACCGCGTCCAGGTCGCCGACGGTCAGCCCGCCCGCCTCCAGGCAGAACCGGAACGCCTCGACCGGCAGCCGCGGGTCGTGCTTGATCCGGGTGAAGCGCTCCTCGGCCGCCGCGGCCACCAGGTCCCCGCCGGAGAGCAGGCAGCAGGCGGACTCGTGGTAGAAGGCGGAGAGGCCGAGGATCCTCATGGTGGCCGATCATCGCCGATTTCGGCCCGGATCGCATCCGGTCTCCGCACCGCACGCGGCCGGGAGCGTTCCGTCGAGACGGGTCGCGGATTACTCCCCGGAGCCCCGCGGATACCCCGCCGGTCCTCCGGAAGCGGGTTCTGATACTCTCCAGGGGAAGAAACCTATTGTTTCGGGTAACGGCAAGCTTGTTACGGTGCGACGGTCGTTGCTCACCGACGGGAGCGTCGTGGCCGGGTGAAATTTCCCGAATGGGTAATGAATTCCGGTCACACTGTCGGCGCGATGAAAGTTCTTCACTTGCAGCAGGGCGAGGCGCCCTTTACATTCGGGGTCGTGACCACGGACCAACGAGCGAAATCGGACGAGTCGAAGGACAGGCCGCGCAGCGCCGGGGCGATCGCCCTCAAGATGCTGCGCGAGCACAGCGACCTGGTGCGGCGCGAGCTGGCCCAGCGCTCCGGCGTGTCGGAGCGGAGGATCGGCGGGCTCGAGCGCGGCGAGCAGGAGATCGAGGAGAAGGACCTGACGGCCCTGCTCGACGGGATGGATCTGCCGCGCGACGCCTGGTCGGAGACGCTGGAGCACGTGGAGCGTCTCCACTGGTTGCGGGTGCGGCACCTGGGGCAGCGCGGGACGATCGCGGACGGGCACGAGGTCGCGGGGGAGTCGGAGCTGCCGGCGTGGATCTTCGAGTCCGGGGGCCGGCTGGACGTTCCGGCGGTCCGCCGGGAGCTGCTCCGGGCCGCCAAGGTCGCCGGCCGGGCCAAGGAGCGCGAGACCTTCGACATCACCAACCTCATGCTGCTGATGCTGGCCCGGCTGGGCGACGGGGAGTGAGCCGGGGGTAGGCGGGCGGTGGCGCCCTCTCCCCCGTGGGGAGAGGGTCGGGGTGAGGGGAGGTTCGGTCGGGTGCCGGGAGGATGGCTTCGCCGCGGGGTTCGCCGGGAGGGCACACGGGGAGCTCCCTCGGCGGCTGGACTGCGACCGGCGAG
>JASFUJ010000382.1:0-4532 GCA_050050355.1 Acidobacteriota bacterium | reverse complement strand
TCGTGGTGCGCAAGCCGGCGAGCCCCGGCCACGAGAACGCCCCGGCCGTCGCCCTCCAGTCCCACCTGGACATGGTCCCGGAGAAGAACTCGGACGTGGACTTCGACTTCACCAAGGACGCGATCCGGCCCGAGCGGGGCGATGGCGACTACCTGACCGCCCAGGGGACCACCCTCGGGTCGGACAACGGCATCGGCGTGGCCGCCATGCTCGCGGTGCTCGACGCCGACGACCTGGAGCTCCCGCCGATCGAGTGCCTGTTCACCATCGACGAGGAGACCGGCCTGGTGGGCGCCGGCAACCTGGGGCCCGGTCTGCTGAACGCGAAGCGCCTGCTCAACCTGGACAGCGAGGAGGAGGGCTCGGTGTACGTGGGCTGCGCCGGCGGCGTCAACAGCCGGATCACGGTGCCGGCGCAGAGCGAGGCGGTGGACGGGGACTCGGTCGCCCTCGCCGTCAAGGTCTTCGGCTTCAAGGGCGGGCACTCCGGCGTCGACATCCACCTGCAGCGGGCGAACGCCGTCAAGGCGCTGGTGCGCGCGGTCCACGCCGCCGCGGTCGACCACCCGGTGCGCTTCGCGACCCTGGCCGGCGGCTCCGCCCACAACGCCATCCCTCGGGAGGCCGAGGCGACCATCGTCTGCCCGGCGAGCGCGAAGGATGCCGTCGAGAAGGCCATCCGGGACGAGATGGCGGCGGTTGCGGCCGAGAACCGGCCCGAGCCGGGCGTCTCCGTCGACGTCACCGCGGTCGACGCCCCCGACCGGGCCTGGGACGCCGCCTCGAGCGCCCGCATCCTCGACCTCCTGGTGGGCCTTCCCCACGGGGTGCTGGCCATGAGCCACGACATCCCGGACCTGGTGGAGACCAGCGCCAACCTGGCCACCGTCGGCGTCGCGGACGGCGGGCTGGACGCCCTGGTCTCGATCCGCAGCTCCGTCGACTCCGCCAAGTGGGCCGAGGCCCGGCGCGTCCAGGCCCTCGCCCAGCTCGCCGGCGGCGCCACCGAGCTCGAGGGCGACTACCCGGGCTGGAACCCGAACATGGACAGCGAGCTGCTCGGGGTGGTCAAGGAGGTGCACGAGAGCGAGCTCGGCGCGGCTCCGGAGATCAAGGCCATCCACGCCGGCCTCGAGACCGGCATCATCGGCCAGAAGTACCCCGGCATGGACATGATCTCCTTCGGCCCCCAGATCGAGTTCCCCCACTCCCCGGACGAGCGGGTGCTGATCCCCTCGGTCGGGCGCTTCTGGACGCTGCTGACCGGGGTGCTGAAGAAGCTGGCGTAAGCCGGGAAGGCGGCTCGCCCCGCCCCCTCCCCGCCCCTGCTATAGTTCTGCGCCGTGCCGGGCGACCCTCTCCGTTACCACTACATCGCCGTCGACGGCCCCATCGGCGTCGGCAAGACCACGCTGGTGGAGCTCCTCACCCAGCGCTTCGAAGGGGTCAAGCTCCTCGAGGACGTCGACAACCCCTTCCTCACCGACTTCTACCGGGAGAAGCCCGGCAGCGCGTTCCAGACCGAGCTCTACTTCCTGCTCACCCGCTTCAAGCAACAGCAGGACGCCATGCAGCGGGAGCTCTTCGACCGCCTCCTGCTCGCCGACTACACCTTCCAGAAGAACCGGATCTTCGCCTACCTCAACCTGGACGACAGCGAGCTGATGCTGTTCGACAAGCTCTATGCGCTGCTCGAGCCGCAGATCCCCGGCCCGGACCTGATCCTCTACCTGGTGGCCGACATCGACACCTGCATCGCCCGGATCAAGAAGCGGCGGGCGGCCAGCAAGAGCCGTCCGGGCCCGGTGCACCTGGACGATCTCTACGAGGCGGAGAAGGAGATCTCCCGCGAATACCTGGCCGAGTTGATCGACGCCTACAATCACTACTATCATTACTACGAGCGGTCCCCGCTGCTGGTGGTCGACACCAGGCATCTGGACTTCCCCCAGCGGCCCGAGGATCTCGACGAGCTGGTGCACCGCCTGTCGAGGCCGATCAAGGGGACCGAGTATTTCGTGCCGCTTGGATCCCGCTAGGGCCCGATGGAGGGCCCGGCCCCGGTGACCAGACCGGGAGGGACCGGGACGGAGCAGCAGAGCGCCACACGGCAGGCCCTACCGCGGGGCCCGATCCGCACGGACGGACACCCGCGCACAGGCAGGAAGCTCGCCGATCAGGCGCCGCCATCCGCTCGCCGGACGTCCGTCCGGGTCCCTCGCACTGTGGAACCATCCAGGCGGCTCAAACGAGAGGAGACCGCCCGTGCCAGAGCAGGAGCCCCGGCAGACGCCGCAGGCTGAGCGACCGAGCCAGCCGAGCCCGCCGCGCTCGTCCCGCAAGCCCGAGAAGATCACCGTTCCCCACGTCGCCGCGGCGCCCCGGGAGGGCCGCCGGCCGGTGACCGTCACCGCCTACGACTTCCAGCAGGCCCGCACCGCGGACGCCGCCGGCGTCGACGTGGTCCTGGTGGGAGACTCCGTCGCCAACGTCGTCCTGGGCTACGACGACACCCTCTCGGTCACCATGGACGAGATGCTGCACCACGTGAAGGCGGTGCGGCGCGGCCTGTCCCGGGCCCTGCTCGTGGCCGACATGCCCTACGGCTCCTTCCACCTGGGGCCGCGGAGCGCGGTCCAGAACGCGCTGCGCTTCGTCAAGGAGGCCGGCGCCGAGGCGGTGAAGATCGAGGGCGCGCGCCCCGACGTGATCGCCGCCCTGGTCGGCGCGGAGATTCCGGTCATGGCCCACCTGGGCCTCACCCCGCAGTCGATCCACACGCTCGGCGGCTACAAGGTCCAGGGCCGGGGCGAGGCGGCGGAGGCGCTCCTGGCCGCCGCCCGCGAGGTGGAAGCTGCCGGCGCCTTCTCCCTGGTGCTCGAATGCGTGCCGGCGGTCCTGGCCGCCGAGATCACCGCGGCCCTCTCGATCCCCACCATCGGGATCGGGGCCGGCGCCGGGACCACCGGCCAGGTGCTCGTGTACCACGACCTGCTCGGGCTCGAAGAGCGGATCGCTCCGCGGTTCGTGCGGCGCTACGCCGAGCTCGGCCGCACCGCCCGGGAGGCGTTGGAATCCTACGCCGACGACGTGCGCTCCGGGCGCTTCCCGTCCGACGACGAGAGCTACGGTGACCCGAGCCGCAAGGCCCCCGAGACCCTGTCGAAGCTCTACGGCGCCTGAGGCGGCCGCTCCCCTCCCACGCCCCATGATCACCATCCACGATCACGACGCCCTGCGCCCGGTCGTCGACCGCTGGCGCGCCGCGGGGGAGACGATCGCCTTCGTCCCCACCATGGGCGCCCTCCACGAAGGGCACCTGTCGCTGGTGCGCACGGCGCGCGAGCGGGCCGACCGGGTGGTGGTCTCGATCTTCGTCAACCCGACCCAGTTCGACCAGGCGAGCGACCTGAGCGCCTACCCCCGCACCCCGGAGCGGGACGCGGAGCTGCTCGAAGCCTGCGGCTGCGACCTCCTCTACCTGCCCACGGAGCAGGACCTCTATCCGGAGGGGAGCGCCACCTGGGTGGTGCCCGAAGGGGCGGCGGAGGGGCTCGAAGGCGCACACCGGCCCGGTCACTTCCGCGGGGTCGCCACCGTGGTGCTCAAGCTGTTCCACCAGGTGCGGCCGGACCTGGCCGTCTTCGGCGAGAAGGACGCCCAGCAGCTCGCGGTCATCCGCCAGATGGCGCGCGACCTCTTTCTGCCGGTGGAGATCGTGGCGGGCGAGACGGTGCGCGAAGAGGACGGGCTCGCCATGTCCTCGCGCAACGTCCGGCTCGGCCCGGCCGGAGGGGGCGACCGCGAGGCCGCCCTGGTCCTCTCCCGGGCGCTCCGGGCTGGAGTGGAGGCGGCCGAGCGCGCCGGGGAGGGGGGCGACGCCGGCGCCGTCCGCGCGGCCATGCGCCGGGTGCTGAAAGCCGAGCCCCGGGCCCGCGTCGACTACGCCGAGGTGGTGGACGCCCGGACGTTCCGGCATGTGGACCGGCTGTCGGCGGAGGTGATCCTCCCGCTGGCCGTCCGGATCGGCGAGGTGCGGCTGATCGACAACGCCAGAGTGCAGTTAGGAATTAGGAATTAGGACTCGGGACTTAAGAACGACAGTGGCCGGATGCGCCTTCTTCGTGATGGCTGCGACGAGCGTGCACCGGCCGGGAACGGACCCATGCGACGAACCCTGCTCAAGTCGAAGATCCACCGGGCCACCGTCACCCAGGCCGACCTGGACTACGTGGGCTCGATCACCATCGATCCCGACCTGCTCGAGGCGGCGGACGTCCTCGTCCACGAGCGGGTGGAGATCTACAACATCACCAGCGGGGACCGCTTCGCCACCTACGCCATCCCCGGCGAACGGGGCGCGGGCGAGATCTGCATCAACGGCGCCGCCGCCCACAAGGCCGGCCCCGGCGACCTGGTGATCATCGCCAGCTACGCCGAGTACGACCAGGCCGAGCTCGCCGGCCACGAGCCGAAGATCGTGTTCGTGGACGAGGACAACCGGATCACCGAGCTCGGTTCCGAGGTGGAGC
>JASFUJ010000381.1:0-4547 GCA_050050355.1 Acidobacteriota bacterium | reverse complement strand
CCGGCGGCACACACGGTGGGACTCCATTCTACCTGGCCGCGCGCAGAACCTCCAGCCGTCGTGCGAATCCGCCGTCGATCGGGCTCCGCGGACGGGATAGACTCGGGCGCCGGAAACCCCGTACCGCATCATCCCCCGAGAGGAGACCTCCGCGTGCAACGACTCTCTCGCTGGCCCCGCCCCGTCCGGATCGCCCTCCTGCTCCTGGTCACCGGTACTCCCCTCGGCGCCCAGGGCGCCCCTCCCGCCCCCCACTTCGCTCAGGGTCGCGTGCTCGACGGCCCCCCCGCGGTGCTGGCGCCGCGGGACCGGGTGGCGCCGGTGAACCGGATGCTCACCGACCGGTTGCAGAGCCTGCTGCCCCGGCTCATGCGCGAGGCGGACCTGGACCTGTGGCTGGTGATCAACCGGGAGTACGCCGAGGACCCGGTCTACATGACGCTGGTGCCGGAGCCGGTGTTCGCGGCGCGGCGGACGACCATGCTGGTGTTCCACGACCGGGGGGTGGATCCGGGGACCGGCGAAGATCGGGGCGTCGAGCTCCTGACCGTCTCCCGCTACCCGCTGGGCGAGCCCTACGAGGCGGCCTGGGAGGGGGGCGACCTGGACGCCCAGTGGCAGGGGCTCGCCGAGGTGATCGCCGAGCGGAACCCGGAGCGGATCGGGATCGACGTCTCCCGCCACTGGCCGGTGGCGGACGGCCTGACGGCGAGCCTGCGGGACCGGCTGGTGGAGACGCTGCGGGCGTCCGACCGGCCGGAGCTGGCGGACCGGCTGGTGCCGGCCGAGGACCTGGTCATCCGCTGGATCGAGACCCGGAGCGCCGGGGAGCTGGAGGTCTACCCCCACGTGGTCTCCCTCGCCCGGGGCGTGATCGCGGAGGCCTTCTCCGAGCGGGTGATCACCCCGGGGGCGACCACGACGGACGACGTGGCCTGGTACATCCGGGAGCGGTTCGAGGCGCTGGACCTGTCGGTCTGGTTCCAGCCGTACGTCAACCTGCAGCGGCCGGGCCAGGAGTGCACCGAGGAGAGCCCGTTCTGCGGCGAGTCGGGCGTGATCGAGCCGGGGGACGTGCTGCACACGGACGTGGGCATCTGCACCCTCAGGCTGTGCACCGACACCCAGGAGATGGGGTATGTCCTGAAGCCCGGCGAGACCGAGGTGCCGGAGGGGCTGCGAACGGCCCTGGCGGTGGGCAACCGGTGGCAGGACCTGCTGACCGGAGAGTTCGTGGCCGGCCGCACGGGCAACAGGATCCTGGCGGCGGCGCTGGCGGCCCAGGGGGAGGAGGGGATCGCCGGCAGCGTCTACACCCACCCGCTCGGTTTCTTCGGCCACGCCCCGGGGCCGACCATCGGCATGTGGGACAACCAGGGGCCGACGGCGATCCAGGGGGACTGGGTGCTGCGGCCGAGCACCGGGTACGCCATCGAGGGCAACGTCAAGGTCCGGGTGCCGGAGTGGGACGACCAGTGGGTGCAGATCAAGCTGGAGCAGAGCGCCGTCTTCGCCCCCGCCGGGACGGATCGGGAGGACGTGGTCTACCTGGCCGGCCGGCAGACCGAGTGGCTGGTGGTGGAGTAGACCCGGGGGGGGGTCACCGACGCCCGGGGACGAGCCCCGGCGGTTGACCGCACGCCCGGGGACGAGCCCCGGCGGTTGACCGGACGCCCGGGGACGAGCCCCGGCGGTTGACCGGACGCCCGGGGACGAGCCCCGGCGGTTGACCGGACGCCCGGGGACGAGCCCCGGGCCTACACCTCGGTGGGTAGGCGGGGGGCTTGTCCCCCCGCGAGGTGTCGACGCCGGGGCCCTGTCACCCTTCCCGGATGATCTCGAGGATCTGGCTGCCGAAGTCCTTGGCCTTCTGGGGGCCGATGCCGTGGACTTCGAGGAGCTGGTCTTCGTCGCCGGGGCGGTGGGCGGCGAGGGACTGGAGGGTCTTGTCGCTGAAGATGACGTAGGCGGGGACCTTGCGGGCCCGGGCCTGTTCGAGGCGCCACTGCCGGAGCTTGTCTTCGAGCGCGGGGTCGATCGGGGCGTCCGCATCGGCCGCGATCTTGGCGGATGCGCCGCCGCCACCCGAGCGGGCGCGCTTGCGCCCTGCCCGCCCCCTGGCCGGCGTCGCCCCCCGGGGCCGGTCGTCGAGCTGGATGCGGTCCAGGCCGGGGCCTCTGTCGGTCACCGCACGGTACCCCTCGACGGTGAGCGAGGCCCGGCGGAAGCGGATCGTCTGGCCGTCCTTGTCGAAGGAGTCCTCCACCAGGTCGATCATCCCGGCCCGGGCGCAGGCGTCCAGCAGGCGCTCGAAGTCCCGGCGGTCGGGCACGCCGGGGATCGCCTTGTAGAGCTGGCCGGTGGTGGGAGCCTCCTGCTCCCGGAGCCGGTCGAGGACCTCGGCGATCACCCGGGCCTCCGGGTCGTCCGGCGCGCGGAAGCGGCGCACCTCGCACTCCTCCGGCACGCAGACGTCGCAGACGCCGCAGGGCTCGCCCGAGTCCTCCCGGTCGCCGAAGTGCTCCACCAGGTGGAGCATGCGGCAGCCGTTGCCGTCGGTGAAGGCGATCATCCGCTCGAGCTGGTCCATGCGGTGGTCGCGCTGGTTCTGATAGGGCGAGCGCCAGCGGTTGCCGCCGCGGACGGCCGCGTCCTCCGGGCCGATCTCGGTGTCCACCCGCACGACCCGGGCACCGCCGTGGATGACGAGCTTTTCGAGCGCCGTGTCGAAGACCTCGTCGTCCAGGTCCATCCGAGCGCGCAGCGCCGAGAGCAGCAGCGGCTCGGGGCCGAGCGCTTCGAAGATCCGCTCCAGGATCCTCGGGCTCGGGTAGTTGCGGTCGTGGAAGAACTCGTGGGTGCGCCGGTCGGACCAGGAGTAGAGCAGCACGGCGCGGGAGGGCTCGCCGTCACGGCCGGCGCGGCCGATCTCCTGGTAGTAGCCCTCCAGGCTCCCGGGGAGGCCGGTGTGGACCACGGTGCGCACGTCCGGCTTGTCCACTCCCATGCCGAAGGCGATGGTGGCGACGATGACGTCCAGCTCCCCGGCCAGGAAGGCGGCCTGGACCCGGTCCCGGTCGCCGCCGTCCATGCCCGCGTGGTAGGCGGCGGCCGGGTAGTCCTGGTCGAGGGTCTCGGCCAGGGACTCGGTCTTCTTGCGGCTCGGAGCGTAGACGATGGCGGGGCGCCGGCCCGGGTCGGCCAGCAGCGCCTCGACCGCGCCGCGGCGCCGCGACGGATTGAGCTCGACCACCTCCACCGCCAGGTTCTCGCGCCGGAAGCCGCGGATGAAGCGCTCGGCCCGCTCCATGGCGAGCTGCTCCAGGACGTCCCGCTGGACCAGGGGGGTCGCCGTGGCGGTCAGGGCCACCACCGGCGGCGGCTCCGGGCCGGTCCTCAACTGGGGCAGCCGCTCGCCCAGGAGCCGGTAGTCCGGCCGGAAGTCATGGCCCCAGTGGGAGATGCAGTGCGCCTCATCGACCGCGATCAGGCTCAGGCTCCCCTTGGTGAGCATCTCCGGAAAGCCGGGGACCGACAGCCGTTCGGGGGCGATGAACAGGAGCTCGAGCTCGCCGTCCAGATAATCGCGGCAGACGGCCCGGGAGGTGAGCCGGTCGCGGCCGGAGTGGATCCGCTCGGCGGCGACGCCGACCTCCCGGAGCTTGGCCACCTGGTCCTCCATGAGGGCGATCAGGGGGGAGATGACCAGGGCACAGCCGCCGCGGGCGATGCCGGGGAGCTGGTAGCACAGCGACTTGCCCGCGCCGGTGGGCATGACCACCAGGGCGGACGAGCCCTCGGTCACCGCGCGGCAGACCTCTTCCTGGTACGGCCGGAAGTCGGTCAGGCCGAAGCGGTCGCGGAGGAGCTGGTGGAGGTCGGGCAAGTCGACGTCGAGGGGCGTCGGCTACGCCTCGGCGGGCTCGGGTTCCGGCTCGGGCTCCGAGGGGGCCGGCAGGACTTCCACCGCCGGTTCCCACCAGGTTGCGCCGGGGACGAAGTCGTCGCCCTCGTGGGAGCAGGGAGCGGCGATGTGGTCCTTGCCGTAGACCGGTTTGCCGGTGTGGCGGCTCTTGTGGAGCGCGTAGACGGAGCCGCACTCGAGGCAGACGATGCCGGCCTGGCGGCCCCGGCGGACCTCGGGGACCGAGCTTGCGGGGGCGGGCATGGAGGTTCGGTACACCATGCGCGAAGGATAATGCACTCGGGCGTCGGGGTCGACCTCCCGGACCTTCGGCGGGGAGCTTGTCGGGAGCGGATCGAGAGGCCCCGTCCTCCGGGACGCGGCGCGAAGTCGGGTCGTTGGGCGGGCAACGCGCCGCTCGGCTCGGAGCGCGCTCCTCGACGCCCTCCAGACGGGGCCTCTCGACCCGCTCCACAGTCCGCCGGCCGTCGCGGCACCGGGCGCCAGGGTGTAGGGACGGGGCTTGTCTCCGCCCATAGGGTGTAGGGGCGGGGCTTGTCCCCGCCCGCTGGATTCTCCGGAAGGCCTGCGCGGGGGGACGAGCCCCCCGCCTACACAGGACTGGTCATCGAGAACAGCCCGG
>JASFUJ010000380.1:0-4547 GCA_050050355.1 Acidobacteriota bacterium | reverse complement strand
TCGAGCTGGTGGTGCTGCCGGGCGGGTTCTCCTACGGCGACTATCTGCGCGGTGGCGCGCTGGCGGGCCTCTCGCCGCTGATGGACGCCGTGCGCCGGCACGCGGAGGCCGGCGGCCTGGTGCTCGGCATCTGCAACGGCTTCCAGGTGCTCCTGGAGACCGGGCTCCTGCCGGGGGCGATGCGCCGCAACCGGAACCTGCGCTTCCTCTGTCGGGACGTCCACATCCGGGTCGAGCGGGACGACCTGCCGTTCACCGGGAGCTACCGCAAGGGCCAGGTGCTCCGCATGCCCATCGCCCACGCCGAGGGCAACTACGAGGACGCCCCGGACCGGCTCGACGCGCTCGAGGAGGCCGGGCGGGTGGTGTTCCGTTACGCGTCGCCGGAGGGGGAGCGTGAGGACGGCTCGACCGCATGGAACCCGAACGGCTCGGCCCGGGGCATCGCGGGGATCTGTAACGCGGAGGGGAACGTGCTCGGCATGATGCCGCACCCGGAGCGGGCGTCCGAGGCGATCCTCGGCTGCACCGACGGGCTGGCCCTCTTCGCCGGCGCCGTCGGGGTGGCCGGCGAGCTGCTGGAGGCGGTGCGATGAGCCCGGATCCGAAGACCGACGGAGGAGCCGCCACCCTGACCGAGCCCCGGGTCACCCCGGAGATGGCGGAATCCCACGGACTGTCCGGGGAGGAGTACGAGCGCCTGCGCGGCATCCTGGGCCGGGACCCGAGCTTCACCGAGCTGGGGATCACCTCGTCCCTCTGGTCGGAGCACTGCTCCTACAAGTCGTCCAAGGTCTACCTGCGGGAGTTTCCCACCGAGGGGCCGCACGTGGTCCAGGGGCCCGGGGAGAACGCCGGGATCGTGGACCTGGGGTTCGGCTGGGTGGCCGCGTTCAAGATGGAGAGCCACAACCACCCGAGCTTCATCGAGCCGTACCAGGGCGCGGCCACCGGGGTCGGCGGCATCCTGCGGGACGTCTTCACCATGGGGGCGCGGCCGGTGGCCTGTCTGGACACGCTGCAGTTTGGCGAAATCGGGGACCAGCTCGGGGGCCAGACCGCCGCCCCGCGCATGCGCCACCTGGTGGACGGGGTGGTCCGCGGCATCGGCGACTACGGCAACTGCGTGGGCATTCCCACCGTCGGCGGCCAGACCGGCTTCCATCCGTCGTACAACGGCAACATCCTGGTCAACGCCTTCGCCCTCGGCCTGGCCCGGAAGGAACGGATCTTCCGCGCCGCCGCCACCGGCCCGGGCAACCCGATCCTCTACGTGGGCAGCCGCACCGGCCGGGACGGCATCCACGGGGCGACCATGGCGTCCGAGTCGTTCGACGAGGAGAGCGAGAGCAAGCGCCCGACGGTGCAGGTGGGGGACCCCTTCACCGAGAAGATCCTGCTCGAGGCCTGTCTCCAGGCCATGCGCACCGGGGCGATCGTCGCCATCCAGGACATGGGGGCGGCGGGCCTGACCAGCTCCGCCTTCGAGATGGCCGACCGGGGCGGCACCGGGATGCGCCTCGACCTGGACCGGGTGCCCCTGCGCGAGGAGGGGCTGGG
The DNA here is from genome assembly GCA_050050355.1 of Acidobacteriota bacterium. Taxonomy (GTDB): domain Bacteria; phylum Acidobacteriota; class Thermoanaerobaculia; order Multivoradales; family DATKCC01; genus JASFUJ01. Next base: position 2,987 of record JASFUJ010000380.1, on the reverse strand, counting down.
GCCGTACGAGATCATGCTGTCCGAGTCCCAGGAGCGGATGCTGCTGGTGGCCCGGCGGGGCCGGGAGGAGGAGGTGGCGAAGATCTTCCGCCGCTGGGGCCTCCAGGTGGACCGGATCGGCGAGGTGGCCACCGGCGACCGCGCGGTGTTGACCTGGCACGGCGAGACGGTGGCCGACATGCCGGTCTCCGAGCTCACCGACAAGGCGCCCATGTACCGGCGCCCTGTGGCCGAGCCGTCCGACCTGGCCGAGCGCTGGGCGGAGCCGGACGTGCCGGAGCCCACCGACCCGCTCGGCGACCTGGCGCGGCTGCTGGCGACCCCGCACCTGGGCTCCAAGGAGTGGATCTGGCGCCAGTACGACCACACCGTGCGCACCAACACGGTGCAGGGGCCCGGTGGGGATGCGGCGGTGCTGCTGCTCAAGGGGACCCCGGCCGGGATGGCGCTCACGACCGACGTCAACCCGGTCTACTGCGCCCTCGACCCGCGCACCGGCGGCGCCCAGGCGGTGGCCGAGGCGGTGCGCAACCTGGCCTGCGTCGGCGCCGAGCCCCTGGGGCTCACCGACTGCCTGAACTTCGGCAACCCGGAGCGCCCGGAGATCATGTGGCAGTTCCGCGAGGCCGTGCGCGGCATGTCCGAGGCGTGCCGGGCGCTCGAGGTGCCGGTGGTCTCCGGCAACGTCTCCTTCTACAACGAGACCGGTGACCGCTCGGTCCACCCGACGCCGACTGTGGCGGTGGTGGGCGCGATTCCGGACCTGGACGGCCTGCCGCAGGCCGGCTTCGCCCGGGCCGGCGATCGCATCCTGCTGCTCGGGGAGGACCGCCGGGAGCTCGGCGGCTCCGCCTACCTGAGACTGCTGCACGGGGTCGAGGCGGGCCGGCCGCCGCGGGTCGACCTGGACGCCGAGGCGCGGCTGGCCGAGCTGCTGCGGGCGCTGATCTTCCGCGGCGCGCTCGCCACCGCCCACGACCTGTCGGAGGGCGGCTTCCTGGTGGCCCTCGCCGAGGCCTGCTTCCCCTCCGGCCTCGGTGCCCGCGTCGAGGTGCCCCTCGAAGGCGCGGCGCTGTTCTCCGAGACCCAGGCCCGGGCGCTCGTCGCCTGCCGGCCCGAGCACGTGGACCGGCTGCTCCGCTCCGCCGGGCGCAGGAAGGTGCCGGCCCGGGAGATCGGCGAGGTCGGCGGCAGCGAGATCGTGCTCGCGAGCGGCGGCGAGACGTCGTCCGTGCGGGTCGACGAGCTGCGGAACCTCTGGGCGATCGCGCTGCCGAAGGCGCTGGAGGGCTGAGCACCGTGTGCGGGATCTTCGGCATCGACGGCAAGGCGGACGCCGCCAACTTCACCTACCTGGGCCTCTACGCCCTCCAGCACCGGGGCCAGGAGTCCGCCGGGATCGTCTCCTGGGACGGTCAGCGGCTCCACGTGGAGCGGGGGATGGGGCACGTGGCGGACCTGTTCTCCGCCAAGGTGCTCCGGCGCCTGCCCGGGCACCGCGCCCTGGGCCACACCCGCTACTCCACCGCCGGCACCAGCGTGATCGCCAACGCCCAGCCGATCGTGGTGAAGACCTCCATCGGCCCCCTCGGGCTGGTGCACAACGGCAACCTGACGAACGGGGTCGAGCTGCGCAACGCCCTGGAGCGGGACGGCGCCATCTTCCAGACCACGAGCGACACGGAGGTGATCCTCCACCTGATGGCCCGCAATCCGCGCGAGTCGGTGGCCGAGTCCCTGATGGAGGCCCTGGAGGAGGTGCGCGGGGCGTACTCGCTGCTGCTCATCTCCGACGACGGCCTGATCGCGGCGCGGGATCCCCACGGCTTCCGGCCGCTGATCCTCGGTGAGCTGGACGGCGCCCCCTGCTTCGCCTCCGAGACCTGCGCCTTCGATCTGTTCGGCGCGAGGCCGGTGCGGGAGCTGGAGCCGGGGGAGGTGGTGGTGGCCGGTGCCAGCGAGCAGGGGAGCCGGACCGAGAGCTTCCGCCTGGAGGAGCGCCCGCGGCCGACCCGCTGCGCCTTCGAGCAGGTCTACTTTGCCCGTCCGGACAGCCGCATCTTCGGCGACCCGGTCTCCCAGGCCCGCCTGGCCATGGGCGCGCGGCTGGCCCGGGAGGACCCCGTGCCGGCGGACCTGGTGGTGCCGGTGCCGGACTCGGGGCTGTTCGCCGCCCTCGGCTACAGCCGGGAGTCCGGCCTGCCGTTCGAGCTGGGCCTGATCCGCAACCACTACGTGGGCCGGACCTTCATCGAGCCCAAGGAGTCGATCCGCCACTTCGGCGTGCGGATCAAGCTCAACCCGGTGCGGGAGCTGATCGAGGGCAAGCGGGTGATCCTGGTGGACGACTCGATCGTGCGCGGCACGACCGCGCCGAAGATCGTGAAGATGGTGCGCGATGCCGGTGCAGCGGAGGTCCACGTGCGCATCTCCTGTCCGCCCACCGCCTGGCCCTGCCACTACGGCATCGACATGCCGACCCGCGAGGAGCTGGTGGCCGCCAGCCACTCGCTCGACGAGATCCGCGACTTCCTGAAGGCGGACAGCCTGGCCTACCTCTCCCTCGACGGCATGCTGGAGTGCCTCTCCGGCGCCCCGGACACCTACTGCACCGCCTGCTGGAGCGGCGACTACCGGGTGCCGATCTCCGCGGAAGACAAGCGCCAGGCCGAGCTCTTCCCCATCCGCGCCGAAGAGGCCGACGAGTAGATCCGGCTCCTCCGGGAGCCCCAGGATCGCTCCACGCACCCCCGCTCGCTGCCGTGCCCACCCCCCGACGACTCCGTGCTCGGTGCGGCCGGCCGGGACGGAGCCCGGTCGCTTCGGAGGGGGGTGGATGGTGGCTCTCCGGATGAAGCGGCCGGCCTCCGCGCCGGCCGGATGCGAGCGCAGCGAGCCACCCTACCCGGCCTCTGCGCCGGCCGACCGGCCGACGTATCCGGCCACGACGGCGGCGGCCACCCGAGCCGCGAGCACCAGCCACCTCC
>JASFUJ010000379.1:0-4550 GCA_050050355.1 Acidobacteriota bacterium | reverse complement strand
GTGGATCGTGACGTGCGCGGGCTCCGGGAGCACCTCGTGGCGCCTCGGTCGCGAGGTGGCGCGGTTCTGTGGACGGCTCGCGGCATCGGATCCGTCCTCCTCCGCACTCCTCCTGGAGAGAGGCTCCGAGATCCGGTACTTCCCCCTGGGCGACGCGCTGGAAGCCTGCGCCGCGGAGCGGGATCGGATCGCCCACGAGCGGGCGCCGCTGGAGATCCCGGTGCGGTGACGGCGGGTCGCTTCGCGGCGGGTGGGCCGGCTGAAGCCGGTAGGGTGGGTTCGCTTCGCTCGCCTTTCGGCCGGCTAAAGCCGGCCGCTTCGATGGTGATTGCGGGTTGGGGGGAGGTCTGTCGGTTGGCCGGGTCGGGGATCGTTGGCGATTGCGGGTTGGGGGAGCTGACTCCGGGGGCGGGGCTCGTCCTGTCGTGCCGAGGGCAGCGAGCGGTGATCCGTGGAGTGGTCCGGGGGCTCCCGGCCGGAGGTGTCAGCGCCCGCGGACCTGGCAGGCCCGGTGGCAGGGCAAGCCCGGCTTGTCCGCGACGGCGCTGCCAGGCGGAGCCACCCGACGGGAGCTCCTCCAGGCGGAGCCGTGCCGGAGACCGGGAGCCCCCGGACCGCTCCCGGCCAACTCCCCGGCGAAGCCATCGTCTCAACCGCCGACCACGCCCGTCCGGAGAGTACCCCCTCACCCTCGATCCCTCTCCCCGTCCGGGGAGAGGGACGCCCCCGCCCATCCGACGCCGCGCGCCCGGGGACGAGCCCCGGGCCTACACCGGGGGTGCGGCGCCGGCGTGCTTTGTGCGGAACCACGCGGCCGTGCGGCGGAGGCCCTCGGGGAGGCTCAGGGGCTCCGGCAAGCCCAGGTCGCTACGGATCTTCGCGGCGTCGATGGACGAGCGGCGCTGCTCCCCGACCTTGGCCGGGCCGTGCACCGGCTCCCGGTCGATGCCCAGCGCCCCGATGATCTCCGCGTAGAGCTCGACGACCGAGGTCTCCAACCCGGTGCCCACGTTGTAGACCCGGAACGGCACGCTCCGGTCCACGGGATGCCCGCCGACGGCGGCCCGGTCGGACGTGGCGGCCTCCAGGGCCGAGACCTCGGCCGCCAGCTCCGCCTCGGCGGCGGCCAGGTTCGCCCGCACCACGTCGGAGACGTGGACGTAGTCCCGGGTCTGGAGGCCGTCGCCGTTGATCCGGGCCGTCTCCCCGGCCAGCAGCGTCTCCAGGAAGATCGACACCACCCCGGCCTCGCCGTGGGGGTTCTGCCGCTCGCCGTACACGTTGGCGTAGCGCAGCGCGACCGCCTCCATCCCCTGCTCCACCGCGTAGTAGTACAGGTACCCCTCCACCGCCAGCTTCGCCACGCCGTACGGGGAGACCGGCCGGGTCGGGTGACCCTCCGACGCCGGGTACACGTCCTGCTCGCCGTAGATGGCGCCGCCGCTCGAGGCGAACAGCACCCGCCCCACCCCGCCCCGGGCGGCCGCCTCCAGCAGGTTCAGGCTGCCCACCACGTTGATCGAGGCGTCGGAGACCGGATCCGACACGGAGCGGCGCACGTTCATCTGGGCCGCCTGGTGGACCAGCAGGTCGATCCCCCCCCGTCCGCTTCCCCGCTCCACCAGCTCCGCCGCCTCCGGGGAGCGGACGTCCAGCCGGTGGAGCGCGGCGCCCGCGGGGACGTTGTCCTCGCTGCCGGTGGAGAGATCGTCGACGATCGTCACCCGGTCGCCCCGGGCGAGGAAGGCGTCGGCCAGGTGGGAGCCGATGAATCCGGCGCCGCCGGTGATGCAGACGTGAGCCATGGCGCCGGGGAGCGTAGCACCTTCGGATCGCCCCTCAACTCCCTCGATCCCTCTCCCCCCTCGCGGGGGGCGAGGGACGCCCCCGCCCGGGTTCCCTCGGCTCCATGGTTTCCTGGTCGGGGACGGCTGCGATCGATGATCTGCGGAGGGGTCGGGCGAGTCCAGGGTCGGACCGGGGGCTCCCGGCCGGAGGTGTCAGCGCCCGCGGACCTGGCAGGCACCGGGGAAGGGCAGGCCCGACCCGTCCGCGAGGCGCTGCCAGGCGCAGCCACCCGGTGGAAGCTCCTCCGGGCGGAGCCGTGCCGGAGGCCGGGAGCCCCCGGGCCGACCCGGGTGCGCGGCAGGAACGGTCCCTCCGGCAAGATCTTCCCCCCGCCCTGCGCGCACCCCCTCACCCCGGCCCTCTCCCCGGCCGGGGAGAGGGGGGCGATGGGGGGTAGCTCAGATCCCCTTGCGCCAGCTCGTGCCGTCCAGCAGCGCGGCGAAGTCGATCTGCGCCCGGCCCTGGCCGGTGCGGGTGCTCACCCGGGTGCCGGGGCTCTCGGTCTCCGGGCCGCTGAACACGGGCCGCACCAGGTAGAGCTCGGTGGTCCGGTTGACGCTCGTGCAGCCGGCCGAGGCGCCGCCGGTGCAGCGGCCGAGGGTCCGGAGAATGCCGGTGCGGAGCGCACCGTCCATGGTGGTGCTCACCTGGAGCTCCGCGGCCAGCCGGCCGAGGCGGGTGCCGTCCGCGGTGATCGGGTAGGCGTCGATGCGGTAGCTGCCGTCCGCGTGGCCCCGGTAGATGGCGATCTCCGCCACCGGCGCCCCGTCCGCCCGGGCGCGGACCAGCTTCGAGAGCACCCGGAACACGTGCACGTCCCGGTCGGTGAGCTTCCGGTGACAGGGCGCGATCAGGTCGCCCAGCCCGCGGCCCGGCTTGGCGTCGGCCGGGGCCGCGGAGGCACCCTCCAGGTTGTCGATCCGGAGCTGGCCGTCGGTGGTGCCGTCCGGCTGCAGCCGGGGGTCGAGGACGATCCGCAGAACCCCCGGGGCCGCCGCCACCAGGTCCGAGCTCAGGTCGTTGCGGGAGGCGCTCACCGCGAAGAGCTGGGGCCGCTCCGGGTTGCGCAGCAGGGTGGTCTCCTCCGGATTGGTGGAGAACGCCAGGTGGCGGGTCGCCGCGCCGGCTCCTCCGCCGGAGTCGCTGGCGTACGCGATCCCGGCGAAGTCGCCGGTGCGGGTGTAGGACAGGTTCACGCCGCGGGCGGCGGCGTCGGGGGCCACCACTCGCAGGCGGCCCAGGAGGCCCTCCAGGCGCTCGGCGTCGCAGGTGGTCTCGGCGGCGGTCAGGCTCCCGACCGAGACCGAACCCCAGCCCGAGATCGAACCCGGTTCCGAGGTCGATCCCGCGCTGGATCCGACACCGGCGGGCGGGCGCCGCCAGGTGGTGTCCGCCAGGAGCACCTGCCAGTCGATGGGCTCCTCCATCGCCTGTCCACCCGGACCCCCGCCCTGGGACGGAGCGTAGGCCACCCGCACCTCGGGCCCGTCGCCCCGCTCGCCGCGGAACCGGGGCTCGTCGAGCACGATCTCGGCCGCGCCCGCGAGGTCGGTGCAGGCCGCGCCCGCCTCGGCATCCGCCGCGCAGGGCGGCAGGATGCGCAGCATCCCGGTCGACAGGGCGCCGCCCTGCCAGCTCACCATGACCCGCGCCGCCAGCCGGCCGAGGGCGCGCCCGGCCCGGTCGTAGCCGTAGGCGTCCACCCGGAAGGTGTCGGGGGCGGCGTCCCGGAACAGGGCCACCTCGAAGCGGTGCACCCCGCTCGTGGGAGAGCTCGAACGCACCCGGAGCACCTTCGACAGGACCCGGAAGACGTGCACGTCCGCGGGCGCGAAGTCCCCGTGGCAGACGTCCAGCAGGGCGCCCAGGCCGCGGCCTGGCTTGGCGGAGGTCAGGCCCGCCGGAGTGCCGTCGAGGTTGTCCAGGACCAGCAGGGCGTTGGCCGGCGCGCCGCCGGGGGCGAGGGTCGGATCGACGGTGATCCGCAGCCGGTCGGAATGGCCGGCGGCCACCAGGTCGGAGCTCAGGTCGTTGCGGGTCAGGCTCACGCCGAAGAGCTGGGGCCGCTCCGGGTTGCGCAGCAGGGTGGTCTCCTCCGGGTTGGTGGAGAACGCCAGGTGGTGCTCCGTCGCCGTCGCCGACGGCTCGGTGTAGGCGAGACCGGCGAAGTCCCCGGTGCCGGTGAACGAGAGGTTGACCCCGGTGCCGCGGGAGGCGCCCAGGTTGGGGCCCTGGACCTCCATGCGCTCCAGCAGGCCGCGCAGTCGCCCGGCGTCACAGGCCACCTGGGCCGCGCTCAGGGAGCCGGGCCCGGCGCCCGGTCCGTCCCCGGGCGCGTCGCCGGTGTCGGCGGAGGCCACGTTCGAGTACGGCCCGAAGCCGGACGCGGTGCGCGCCCGGACCCGGAAGGCGTAGCCGGTGTCCTCGCGCAGGCCGGAGAGCGAGACCTCGGTCCGGTTGCCGGGCACGGTCCGCGCTTCCACGAAGAGCGCGCCGCTGCGCAGCTCCACGTGGAAGGCGGCGGGCGTCGCGCCGCTCCAGCGCCAGTCGAGGGCCACCTCGGTGGACGAGACCACCTCGGCGGTCAGGCCGGCCGGGGCGTCCGGGTCGGCGGGTGGATCGGAAGGATCAGAAGGAGGATCGGAAGGGGGATCGGAGGGAGGATCCGCGGGCGGATCAGAAGGATCGGAAGGGGGATCGGA
>JASFUJ010000378.1:0-4554 GCA_050050355.1 Acidobacteriota bacterium | reverse complement strand
CGAGCAGGCTGCGGAAGGCGGGGCGCGGCAGGGCGAGCAGGAGGATGAGGGCCGCAGCCACGGCCACCGTCAAGAGGTTCCCCACCGCGTGGGCCCCCACCCGCTCCAGGGCGCGGAGCGGACCGAGAGCGGGCAGGTAGAGCACCTCGATTCCGTCCAGGCCCCGGCGCGCCCAGGCCCACGCGAGGCCTTCCGGGCTCTCCACCATGCGCCGGGCGCCGGAGCGTGGCGCCGGGAGCTCTTCCGGCAGGGGCGGCGACTCGGGCCAGGGCGAGACCGAGGCCCGCCCCTCCGGGGTGTAGAGCGCGTAGGCCACCGGCTCCGGCAGGCCGAGCACCTCGAGCTCGGTCGGCGTCCTGCCGCGCAGGAGGCCCAGCTCGATGGCGTCGAACGTGTCCCCTCCCCCGAGCCCGAACCCGGGACGGGGCAGCATCCAGTACCGCACCACCGCCCACGGGACGCCGGCGTAGCGCAGGGTCGCCTCCCCCGCGACCCAGGTATCGTCCCAGGCCGGCAGGCTGAGCTCTTCCCACGGCACGACCACCCAGTCGTCGGGGTCCGGCCCCGCGCCGGTGGCCACCACCGGGCCGAAGGCGAAGGCCGAGGGCCGTCCGCCGAGGGGCTCCACCAGGAGGGCGGACAGGGCGTTCGGGCGGGCCAGCGGGGAGCGCCGCCAGAGGGTGAAGGCCAGATCCTCCCGGGCCAGGCCGTCCGGGTCGCGCGGCGCCAGCTCGGCGAGATCGGAGCCGGCGAAGTGCTCCCGGAGGGACTCGTCCAGGCGCCGTCGCTGGGCCTCCGCCGGCGGCGCCATGCCGGCGAGGTAGACGCTCCCGAGGGACTCCTTGAGCGCGGTGCGGTGGACCGTCTCCCACCCCGAGGCGCCGATCCCCGCCGCCAGGACCAGGAGGAGCGCCAGGGTGGTGGGCGGCCGGAGGTCCCGGGAGGCGGCCCAGACCGCCGCTGCGCCGCCCGCCGCGGCCAGCAGCGCCACGCCGGCCCAGGCCAGGTCGTGGGCGGCGGCCGCGCCGAGGAGCAGGCCGAAGGCTCCCCACCCCCACCAGGCGCTCCGCCGGGCCGCCGGCACCGGCGGGGCCGGTTCCGGGGTCCGTTCCGGGGCCCCTTCCGGATTAGGGCCCGCGGGGCTCCGCCCGGCGAGCCGCCGGGCGGTGGTCAGCACGGCCAGGGCGGCGGCGGCCGAGCTCGCTCGCAGGACGACCCCTTCGACCCCGGGCCACATCTGGGCCGCCAGGTCGGTGCGGCCCAGGAGCTCGATCAGCAGGGCCTGGAGCGCCAGCAGGCCGAGGATGCCGGCCGCCCCGGCCACGCCGGCCGCGACGACGGCCCCCCGGGGCCTCCGGTCCCACGTCCCGGCGTCCCCGCCGCCCGCTCCCGGAGCGCGACCCCCGGCCAACGAGGCGGCCAGGAGCCCGAAGCCGCAGAACAGCGCCGAGGCCGAACCGGCCGGCGCTCCCCCCGCCAGGGCGGCGGCGGCGGCGCCGGCACCGGTCACCGCCAGCAGGGCCGACCACCGGGCTCCATCCCCCGGGGGCGCCTCCGCGCGGGGCAGGACGATCCGCAGCCCGCGGACGACCGCCGCCCCCACGATCAGCGCGGCGAGCAACCCCCAGGCGATTCGCCGCTCCCCTTCCTCCCAGGGCCACGGCGCCTCCGCCACCTCCCCCGGGGGGTGCCAGACCAGCACCGGGAGCCCCTCCGGCGCGATCGCCGCCGCCCCCGGAGCGAGGGGCGTGCCCGGCTGGGCCACCGACCAGCGGATCCCGGCGCTGCCCACGCGAACCCGCACCGGGGGCGGCAGATCGAAGGGCAGCTCGTCGGTGCGGAAGCTCCGCCCCGCAACCACCCTCCAGGGGCGCCGCCCGGGCTCGATGGGCTCGACGGCGAGCAGCGTCACCGAGCCGAAGCTGGCCGACGCGTCGTAGCCCTCGGCCATGAGCTCGGGGGGCTCCGGCTCGTTCAGGAAGCCGGCGCCCGCCCAGGCCACCGCCTCCCCGTCGCCGTCGACCAGCATCAGGGTCGGGCGGACATCCGACGATCCGAAGCGGGGGCGGCTTCGCGCCACCGCCTCCTCGAGCCGGTCGAAGGCCCGGAGCCGTTCCGCGTCGTTCCCCGGAGGCTCCTCGAGCGCCGCGGCGGCGCTCCCGGCCTCGGCACCGAGCTCGCGCCAGAGCGCGACCCACCGTTCCTCCAGGGCGGTCGCGATCGCCGCCTCCTCGCGCACGGCCATCCCGCGCTCGATCGCCCAGGGACCGAACAGGACCAGGACCGCCGCCCCGAGCAGGGCGCCGCCGAAGACCACTCCCCGTTCGGGCCGGCGCGGTCGGCCGTCCCCGTCCACGGGCTCACCCGGCTCGTTCCGGCGCCGGTGCGGCGGAGAGAGGGCCCCGAACCGCAGCCAGAGCCCCCCCAGGACCGCCACCGCCAGGGCGTTCCAGGGAGCGGGCAGCAACGGGGCCGCCGGGAGGGCGACCAGGAGGAGGGTGCTGAAGACGGTCCGTGGCACGGTGGTGCACGCGGCCGCGCGCTAGCGCATCGGCAGGTCCAGGTCGTGCCGGCGGGCGAATGAGACGGCCTCGTCGTACCCGGCGTCCGCGTGGCGGGCTACGCCGGTGCCGGGGTCGCCGGTCAGCACCCGTTCCAGGCGCCGTCCGGCCGCTTCGGTGCCGTCGGCCACGATCACCATGCCGGCGTGGAGGCTGTAGCCGATGCCGACGCCGCCCCCGTGGTGGACCGAGACCCAGGTGGCGCCGTTGACCGCGTTGAGCATCGCGTTCAGCACCGGCCAGTCGGCGATGGCGTCGGAGCCGTCCTTCATGCCCTCGGTCTCCCGGTTGGGGGACGCCACCGATCCGGTGTCCAGGTGGTCCCGACCGATGACGATCGGCGCCTTGACCCGGCCGGACGCCACCAGCTCGTTGAACACCCGGCCCGCCTTCGCCCGCTCGCCGTAGCCGAGCCAGCAGATGCGCGACGGCAGCCCCTGGAACGCCACCCGCTCGCGGGCCATCGGAATCCAGCGGGCCAGGTTGCGGTCGTCCGGGAAGGTCTCCAGGATCGCCTCGTCGGTGGCGGCCAGGTCGTCCGGGTCCCCGGACAGAACGGCCCAGCGGAACGGCCCCTTGCCCTCGCAGAAGAGCGGCCGGATGAACAGCGGCACGAACCCCTCGAAGTCGAAGGCGTTCTCGACGCCGGCCTCCAGTGCCTGGCCGCGCAGGTTGTTGCCGTAATCGAAGGTGATCGCGCCGCGCTCCTGGAGGGTCAACATGTGGCGCACGTGCTCCGCCATGGAGGCCATGGCCCGTTCGATGTAGCGATCCGGGTCGGTCGTCCGGAGCTCGAGGGCCTCCCGGTACGGCATTCCGTGGGGCACGTAGCCGCCCAGGTTGTCGTGGGCCGAGGTCTGGTCGGTGAGGACGTCCGGCACCGCGCCCCGCTCGATCAGCCGGTCCAGCAGGTCGACCGCGTTGGCCTCGACCCCGATGGACACCGCCTCACCCCGGTCCCGGGCCTCGAGCGCCGCGCCGATCCCCTCGTCCAACCCCGGGGCCAGCCGGTCCAGGTAGCGGGTGTCGAGCCGCCGGTCGATCCGGGAGCGGTCCACCTCGGCCACCAGGCAGACCCCGTCGTTCATGGTCACGGCCAGGGGCTGGGCGCCGCCCATCCCGCCCAGGCCCGCGGTCACCGTCAGCCGGCCCTTCAGGCTGCCGCCGAAGTGGCGCCGGGCGCAGGCGGCGAGGGTCTCGAACGTCCCCTGGAGGATGCCCTGGGTGCCGATGTAGATCCACGAGCCGGCCGTCATCTGGCCGTACATGGTCAGGCCCAGGCCCTCCAGGCGCCGGAACTCGTCCGCCGTCGCCCACTTCGGCACCAGCAGGGAGTTGGCGATCAGCACCCTGGGCGCGTCCTCGTGGGTCCGGAACACCGCCACCGGCTTACCGGACTGGACCAGCAGGGTCTCGTGGCCTTCGAGCCGCCGCAAGGTCCGGACCAGGGCCTCGAAGCACTCCCAGTTGCGCGCCGCCTTGCCCGAGCCGCCGTAGACGATCAGCTCCTCGGGGTGCTCCGCGACCTCCGGGTCGAGGTTGTTCATCAGCATGCGCAGGGCCGCCTCCTGCTGCCAGCCGCGGCACGACAGGGAGGTGCCGCGCGGCGCGCGGACCGTACGCGAGGACGTGGTGGTCGTGGTGCTCATACCCGGAGTCTAGCAGCGAGCTCCGGACGGCGGCGTCCCCTTCCCCCCTCGAGGGTGGGAAGGGGATCGAGGGGTTGGGGGGTGATCCGGACGGCGGCGCCCCCTCGGTCCGGATCCGCGCGGGCCTCTGCATCCCGGATGGGTCCGCCGACTGGAGCCAGTCGACGCCGTTGGCGTGCGCCACCCTGGAGATCATCCCGCTGGGATGGTATCCGATGGAGCTGGTGTAGCCGTCGACGCGGGTCAGCAGGCCCTGGCAAAAGCCATGTGACGGTGCGCTCGAGAGCTCCCGGGCTCGAGCTCGATGCGCAATCGATCTGCAAAGAGGGTGGCACCTTCTCCGG
>JASFUJ010000377.1:0-4575 GCA_050050355.1 Acidobacteriota bacterium | reverse complement strand
AGACCCAATGCGGATCCACTACCTCGAGATCGTGACCGAGGACGTCGACGCGGTCTGTGCCGCGTACGCCGCGGCCAGCGGACTGGAGTTCGGCGACCCCGATCCCGGGCTCGGCAACGCGCGGACCGCGGAGCTGCCGGGCGGAGGCCTGGTCGGCGTGCGTGCGCCCCTGCGGGCATCCGAGGAGCCGGTGGTCCGGCCCTACTGGCTGGTGGACGACATCGACGCCGCGGTCGCCGCGGTGGTCGAAGCCGGCGGCGAGATCGCCCATCCGCCGCTCGAGATTCCCGGCCACGGCACGTTCGCCATCTACTTCGCGGGAGGCGTTCAGCACGGCCTGTGGCAACTGGAGGCGCCCGCCGACCCGTGACGCCACGGCGGACCCGGGTTCGGGGCGTGGTTCCTCGTCTTCCCCCGACGGCTTGGTAGACTTCGAAGAGTCATGACGGTTCAGAGCATCCGACGCGCGTTCTCGGTGGACGAGTACCAACGGATGGGAGAGGTCGGAATCCTGACCGAGGACGACCGGGTCGAGCTGATCGAGGGAGAGATCGTCCGGATGACTCCCGTAGGAAGCCGCCACGCGGCATGCGTCGCCAGACTGACACGCCTCCTGGCCGCCACGGTCGGAGACCGAGCCATCCTCTGGGTGCAGAACCCCATCCGCCTCGGGGATCTCTCCGAGCCCGAGCCGGACCTGGCGCTGCTCCGTCCGCGCGACGACTTCTACGCCTCCGGCCATCCGGACCCGGCCGCGGTCCTCCTGGTGATCGAGATCGGCGACAGCTCCCGGAGCTTCGACGCCGAAATCAAGGCGCCGCTCTACGCCCGCCACGGCGTTCCCGAGCTCTGGCTGATCGACCTGGGAGCGGCGACGATCGCCGTTCACCGGGAGCCCTCCCCCGACGGATACCGTACGGTCGAGACCAGGAGCGGCGGTGACGCCCTCTCGCCCCGGGCCTTCCCCGTCGTCCGCCTCACCGTTCCGGCCATTCTCGGGGAACGGGCCTGAGCGACCGGCCCTCGGCCCTCGGTGCCGGCGAGCCCGAGCCCGCTCAACTGAAGTGCCTGGTGAGCGGCCAGAGCTCGTCCATCGGCAGCAGGGCTTCCCGGCAGACGAAGATCGGCAGGTCCCGTTCGTAGGGGATGCACCAGTCGCAGTCGGCGCGGCCGGCGAGCGTGACGGTCCGGAACCTGCGCTCCAGGTCGTCCCGGTCGCCGCCGAGGACGATCACCACCTCGCCCGTCGCGTCGCCCGGGCCCCAGAGCCAGTAGCTGTTGTGGTTGCCGATGGCGCCGGGCAGGCCGAGCTCGTCGGCCCAGTAGTCGACGGCGCCGGAGCGGCCGTAGTTGTCGGCGAAGATCGCCGCCCGGGCACGGTCCTCCTCCGGCAGGGCGTGGTAGACGGCGGCCACCGCCTCCGCCTTGGCCCGCCAGCCGAACATGTCGGCGTAGAACTGGGGTAGCTCGGCCAGCTCGTGGCCCTCCGGCGTGGACGGCGCGAAGCCGAGGGCGTCGGCGTACTCCACGTAGGTCTCCACCGGGAGGATCGGCGTGGCGAGGGGGGCCAGCAGGAGCCCCGAGAGGACCAGCGCCACGAGTGCTCCGCGGGCCAGCGCCGGGGCCCATCCCGCGCCCGATCGCGCGAGCGCCTGCTCCCAGGCCACGCCGCCGGCGGCGAACAGGGGGGCGTAGACGTTCGACAGGTACTCGGCCTTGGAGTGGCCGTTGGCCAGCAGCACGAGGCAGGCGGTGACCCAGACGATCCCGAGCAGCCGGTAGCGCCGGCCCCCCGGCGCGAACAGCAGCCAGCCGAGGCCGGCGAGCCAGACCGGGAGGCTGACCGGGTTCTGCATCAGGACCTGCCCGGAGAGGAAGCTCCAGGCGTCGAGGCCGGAGTACTTGCCGGTGACCGCGCGCCCGATGAACTCCAGGTGGGCCCAGTCGTGGGTGGCGTTCCAGATCAGGTAGGGGAGGAAGAGCGCCGCGGCGATCGCGCCCGCGGCCCAGGGCCAGGGGGTGCGGAGCCAGCGGCGCTCCCGGGTGGCGAGGGTGCCGACGAACACCCCCAGGCCGACCCAGAGGACACCGACCTTGTTGAGCAGCCCGAGGCCGAGGACGGCGCCGAGGGCGAGCCAGAGGCGGGGGTCTTCGGTGTCGATCAGGCGGACGAGGAGCAGGCAGGCGACGGCCACCAGGAGGAGGTCGAAGACGTTCATGGAGTAGAAGGACGAGACGGCGAGGGCGAAGCCGGAGACCAGCGAGCAGCCGGCGGCCAGGGTGACCGCCAGGCGGCCCCCGCCTGGTGGACTCAGCTCGCGGGCGAGGAGGCCGGTGACGAAGACCAGGGCGGCGCCGGCGAGGGCGGGCAGGAGGCGGATGGCGAAGAGGGAGTCGCCGAGGACGCTCCGGACGCCGGCGAGGAGCCAGATCGACAGCGGCGGCTGGTCGACGTAGCCGAGTGCCGGGTGGCTGGCGCAGGCCAGGTAGTAGAGCTCGTCGCGGAAGATCTCGTAGCCGGCGAAGAGGTTGACGTAAAGGTGGAGGGCGAGCTTCAGGGCGACGAGGGCGAGAAGGATGGGGAGGACCGGGGGCCGGTCGGCCGGGGTGGTGGCGATCGGGTTCGTGGTGGTGGTCTGGGGCATGGCGGGTCTCCGGGGTCGTTTCTGGATGGCCGTCATGGTGCCGGGTTGCCGTCTGACGAGCCATCGACCGGAGCTGACGCGGGTCTGACGGAGATCTTACGCGGGGAGTGAGCTGCACTCTGGGGCGGGGCAGCCGGGCAGCCGGTCCGCCCCTGGACATCCCGTGGAGCTCCGCGGCCCCTCTTCCAGGGCCTTCGCATCTCCCCGGAGGCCAGCACCCGGGGGTTCCTCTGAAAAGGGGGCGGCACCTTTGCACCTTTGCACAGCACTCCAGTGGCCAGCGCCGTTGCCGCCGTCGACTGCTTCCTCTGGTAGGTAAATGGCTCGGCTCCGAGCTACACGCAGTCAGCTTCCTTCTTGCGGTATCGGGAAGAACTGATCGAGCTTGCTCTCTCGTGCAGCGCGTTGCTCGTAGAACCTCGCTGCCTCTTGACCGACGAGCCGTCGCTCGTAGGTTCCATCGGCATTCTCGTCCAGCTCCACGAGCCGGATGGTCGTGCCCTCTAGGACGACGTGTCGGTCGAAGTGTCCGTCGTAGTCGCTGTCCTCCCAGTACTCCTCGGGGTACTCAAGCGAATCGATACGGGCGAGGAAATCGATTCTGCCGTCTCGGTTGCTGTCGGCTTGGATCAGAGCTCGTGAGCCCCACCTGTAGGAATAGGTGATAACGCCGAGGTCTGGGTTGTCAATCGTCTCGTCTCGGAACAGGTACAGGAGTACCGCAACTGTCACCATGAGAATGCAGGCGCCGGTCGCAATCCACCTCGCCATGGACCACCTCCTACCGTGGCGCATTCTCCCTACTCCGGCTCCGGGTCGTTCAGTGCCTCGCGGAGGTTTTCCGCATCCTCTTCCGAGAACTCGCGGACCCCGGCACCGAGCGTCTCGGCATCGACTCCTTGTTCCATCACGCTTCCAGCTTCGGCACCGAGTGGATTCAGCATTGATCCTAGAGGGAACTGGTCGTTGTCGTACTGAGGGAGTGCTCTCGTCCCGTGACCGGCCTCGTGCGAACCGACGTTGATCAAGAAGTTGGTCCTGGCCTGCTCGTCCTCGGGAGCGTGAGCAGTCGATACGACCACGACGTTGCTAGGGGGCTTGTTCTTCCCGAAGACGATCCGCCCTTCCTTCAGGTTTTTGTCCGTGAAGCTCACTACCACGACGCGATCCGTTGGTTTGGAAACTCGTGGCCTGGTAGATCCTCCCTGCCTAAAGAGTTGAACGTTCCTCACTCCAGCATTCGCAAAGCGTCGTCGGATTCCCACGACGACCTGAGTCTGTTGCTTCACCGGTAGTCCCGAACCTTGGAAGTCGAAGACCAGCTTCAGATCCTCACCATTCGGGTCCACAAACTTCAGCGGGTTGCCGATGGCATAGGCGTACCGATTCCACCGCTGTG
This sequence comes from Acidobacteriota bacterium, assembly GCA_050050355.1. GTDB lineage: Bacteria > Acidobacteriota > Thermoanaerobaculia > Multivoradales > DATKCC01 > JASFUJ01. The sequence goes on along the minus strand of JASFUJ010000377.1, from coordinate 531 downwards.
GCAGCTTGGTCGGCTTGTAGCGCTCCTTGGGATCGACACTCATGAATCTCCCCAGATGCGCCGAGTAGTACCTGGCATGCATGTAGTCCAGGTCGTCCGTGGTGCCGGCGTTCAAGGGGTCCCGCTCGTGGCCGGTGAACTTCAGGACCTCGTCGGTGGAGGGCGGAGTGGCCTCTTCGCCGAAGGGGAAGTAGACGTGCTGGGCGATGGTGTTGCCGGTCTCGTCGGTGATGAGGCGCGGGCTGCCCAGGTGGTCGGGATGGAGGTGGCGGGTCTCCTCGGGGGCCACCTGGAGGCCGACGTTCCGGAGGGCGGCCAGGAGGGTGGCTCCGCGCCAGACGTAGTCCCGATGGATGCTCCAGTGGCCGGCGCCGTTGCCGCCGTCGACCCGGTACTGGCGCAGCGGGCTGGCATCGAGGTCCCGCAGGGTGTAGGTCTCGACCCAGTTTGTGAACTGGTGGCCGTCGCTCCAGTCGATCACCCCCTCCCGCTCGTCGCCGGGGCCGTAGATGTTGACGTAGCCGTTTCGCT
>JASFUJ010000376.1:0-4575 GCA_050050355.1 Acidobacteriota bacterium | reverse complement strand
GGGCGATCAGCCGGGCGATCCTCCCGGCGTCGGCGGCCTCGCCCGCGCGCTCCAGCAGCTCGAGCAGGCAGGCCCGGTCGTCCAGACCGACGAAGTGGCTCCAGTAGTCCTCCTCGGGCAGCACGCGCTCGACGTCGATCCCCTCCCCCTCCAGGACTTCCCGGACCAGACGGAAGTGGATCGGCTCGTCGTCCACCAGGACGCCGTTGAAATCGAACAGGACCGCGCGGCTCATGGCGGGGAGATCATACCGTGGCGCCCCGCGGGTCGGGAGCCCGGGCGGCAGGAATTGTGACCCATCGGGTGATGTTGTCGCATATGATCGGAACCACGGGAGGACCCTCCTCGGACCAGTCTCCGGCCCGGGATCTCTCCCGGGCGGACTCCTCCCGTGGCGGACCGTCCGAATCATCAGCGAGGAGCCAGTCAGAATGCCAGAGACCACCCCCACGGAACAGACGCAGCCGACGCCGGCCGACACCGAGGCGGCCCCCACCACGCCCGACGTTCCGGTCACCATCACCCCGAAGGCCGTGCGCATGGTCCAGATCACCCGCGAAGAGGAGGGGCTCGACGCCTCCTCCGGGCTGCGCGTGGCGGTCCGCGGCGGTGGCTGCAGCGGCTTCGAGTACGCCCTGGACTTCGAGACCGAGGCCCGGGAAGACGATCACGTCTACCAGCAGGGCGACCTCACGGTCTACGTGGACTCCCTGAGCGCCCGGTACCTCGAAGGCACCAACATCGACTACGTGATGGGCGCCCAGGGGGCGGGCTTCAAGTTCGAGAACCCGAAGGCGGTCGGAAGCTGCGGCTGCGGCTCGTCCTTCGCGGTGTGACCTGACCCCTTCCTCTCCCGATCCTCTCCTCGCCGCGAGTGGCTCCGGAGATCGGCACTCTGACGAACGGTGACTCTCGGAGCGGTCCGGGCGGCCCCGGAGGAGGGCGTCGAGGGACGCGCTCGCAGGATCGGCCGAACCGCCATCGCGAGCCGGCGCGGCCCGAGTCGAGCCGCGCGTTGCCCGCCCGACCGCCCTTCCACGCGCGGCGTCCCGGAGCCGGGGCCGCTCGGACCGCTCCCGACCAACCCCGCGGCGAAGGCCCCCTACTCCACGAACGGCAGCTCTTCCACCTCGACCTCGCCGCCGTCCCCGGCCACCTGGAGCCGCGTCCCCGGCTCGGCCGCCTTCTTGTGGACCATGGCCAGCCCGATGGGCCCCTCCAGGTTGGGTGACAGGGCCACGCTCCCCACCCTCCCCACCACCTTCCCGTCCAGCAGCAGCTCCGTTCCGGTCGCCGGAGGCTCGTCCCCGTCGATCTCGATCCCCACGATCCGGCGGTTGACGCCGCCCCGGTAGTGGATCCGGGCCACCACCTCCTGCCCCAGGTAGCAGCCCTTGGTGAAGTTCAACCCCTCGTCCAGGCCGGCCTCCTGGGGCAGGTTCGACTCGTCGTAGTCCGGTCCCCAGAGCGGGATCCCAGCCTCGATCCGCACCGTCTCCAGGGCGTCGTAGCCGGCCGGATGCGCCCCCGCGTCCAGCAGGGCCCGGGCCACGGCCTCCGCGCCCTCGGTCGCCACCCAGACGGTCCAGGCATCGACGCCGAGGAGCGGCCGGTTCGCGACGCGCACCGGGACCGACTCGATCTCGGCCGGCCCGTGGCCCCAGCGGAGCTCGGCTCCGGCGGGCAGGGCCCCACCGAGCAGGTTCCGCAGCAGGTGCTTGGCCTCGGGACCGGCGACCAGCAACGGCGCGAGATCGGTCGCGACCTTCGGCGCCACCCGGTCGGCCAGGATGTAGCCGCCCAGATGGTCGGAGAGCGCCTGCGCCCGCCCGGCGGGAAGCTCCAGGAGGAAGCGCTCTTCGAGGGAGAGCAGGGCGAAATCGGTCAGCACTCCCCCCTTGCGGGTCGTGACGAAGCCGAACGTGCCGCCGGCGGGTCCGAGCTCCCGGACCTCGCAGGTGACCATCCCCGACAGGAAGCGCTCCCGGTCCGCCCCGGAGATCTCCAGCACGTCGACCCAGCAGCGATCGGCCAGGCAGCACTCCTCGCGCAGGAGCTCCACCTCGTCGGGGACCGATCCGTACTCGACCGGAACCAGGGCGCTCCCCGAGGCCGTCGGGCGCTCCTCGAGCCTGCCGCCCAGCTCCCGGTGGAGCTCGGCGAGGTGGGGTGTTCGTCCGGTTGCGGGTGCCGTCACGGTTTCGGTATCGCTCATTGGTAGGCAGTCTAGCAGTCTGCGCGGCAGGGCCCCGCCTCCCCGACCGGGTCGTTCGATCCGCTACACTCCCTTCCCATGCCGACGACCGAGACCTTCGTCCTCACCACCCCGTCCGACCACCGGCTGAACGGCTTCGTCGACCTGCCGGACCAGCCCGGGCCGCGGCCGGCGATCGTGATCTGCCACGGCTTCAAGGGCTTCATGGAGTGGGGGTTCTTTCCCCACCTGGCCCGGCTCCTGGCCGACCGCGGCTTCGTGACCGTGCGCTTCAACTTCTCCGGCTCGGGGATGCAGCCGGGCGAGGACCGGGTGAGCGACCCGGAGGCGTTCCGGGCCAACACCTTCAGCCGCGAGCAGGAGGACCTGCGGACGGTCCTCGAGGCGGTGGGGTCGGAAGTGGGAACGGGCCGGGCGGATCCGGACCGGCTCGGGCTCGTGGGCCACAGCCGGGGCGGTGGAGCGGCGGTGCTGGCCGCCGCCGAGCCTTCATGGCGCGACCGGATCGGAGCCCTGGTCACCTGGGCGGCGGTCGCCACCTTCGACCGCGTCGGCGACGACGAGAAGACCGCCTGGCGCAGCGAGGGAGAGCTCACCGTGGTCAACAGCCGGACGGGCCAGAGCCTGCCGATGGGGGTCGAGGTGCTGGACGACCTGGAGGCGAACCGGGAAGCGCTCGACGTGACCGCCGCCGCGGCGCGGGTCCGCGCCCCGTGGCTGATCGTCCACGGCGGGGACGACGAGTCCGTGCCGGTCGAGGAGGCCCGCCGGCTCCACCAGGCCGCCCGCGAGGGTGCGTGCGAGCGGCTGGAGCTGGAGACGATCGACGGTGCCGGCCACACCTTCGGCGCCGTGCATCCCTTCGCCGGGCCGACTCCCCACCTGACCCGGGCGCTCAACGCCACCCAGACGTGGCTGCGCCGGGAGCTCGGTTGAACGGCTAGCCGGCCGCGGCGGCCGCCGGCCCCCGGCCCCCGGCGATCTCCGCGGCCAGGCCCGCCAGGCTCTCCACCACCCGGTCGGCCCCCGCCCGGCGCAGACGCTCGGCGGAGGTCCAGCCGGTGGTCACCGCCAGCACCTGCAACCCGTGGACCCGGGCGCACTCCACGTCGCGCGCGCTGTCGCCGACGATCAGGGCGTCCTCCGGGGCGAACCGGCGCCCCATGGCCGCCGACGCCCGCTCGAGGGCGATGGGCGGCAGGTCGTTGCGGTCCACCGCGTCGTCGGCGAACGCGCCGAACGGGAAGTGGCGGTCGAGACCGAACCGTCCGAGCTTGATCCGGGCACCCCGCCGCCAGTTGCCGGTGAGCAGACCGAGCGCCACGTCGCCCCGGCTCGACAGCGCGGCCAGCTCGGTGAGGAGCTCCTCGATCCCAGGAAGCACCTCCATCCGGTCCCGGTCGAGCCGCTCGTCCAGCGCCTCCAGGTAGCGGTTCCGCATCCGCGGCAGAGCCGCCAGCACGTCCTCCCGCGGCAGGCCGGCCGTACCCAGCAGCTCCAGGACGATCTGCTGGTCGGTCTTGCCGGAGAAGTCGTAGTGGTCCAGGTCGCCGGCGGTGCCGAAGACCTCCACCATCGCCCCCGCGAAGATCGGGCGCACCTGCGGGCCACACCGGATCAGGGTGCCGTCGACGTCGAAGAGGATGAGTCGCACGGCGACTATGTTACCCGCTGGAGCAGCGCCGACGCGGTACCATCCGCCGGGTGAGTGAACCGACCGTCCGTCCCCCCCGTCCGACACCTCCGCACTTCGAGCCGGGGAGCCTCTGGCCGCTCACCCGGGAGGCGAGCGCCGGGGCCCTCCGGAGCGGGGCGCTCGCCCCGATCGAAACCCGGTCGGAGGTGCTCCGGCAGGCCGGGATCCCGTTCTCGGTCCGAGTCGTTTCCAGCCTGCGGCACAAGGAGGCGGCCCGCCGCCGGCCGTCGCGCGAGGGCGAAGACCCGTTTTCGCCCCCCGACCCCGAGCTCCTGGTGGCCGGAGTCTCCGAGCGCTACCTGGCCGTCCTCAACCGGTTCCCGGTGCTCCGGCACCACCTGCTGCTGGTGACGCGGGAGGACGAGGACCAGGCGCCGCCCCTCGGACCGGCCGACTTCGACGCGGCGGCCCGGTGCCTGGACGAGATCGACGGGCTGGCGTTCTACAACTCCGGTCCCGCGGCGGGGGCGAGCCAGCCCCACCGGCACCTACAGCTCGTGCCGTTCCCGGTGGGCCACCCGGCCGATCCCGCCGGCGGCGAGCCGCCGCTGCCCACTCCCATCGAGCCGGCGCTCGGCCCGGTCCTCCAGGACCCGGGGCGGGCCACGCTCCCGGCCTACGACTTCCCCCACGCGGTCACTCCCCTGCCGGAGACCGCCTGGCA
>JASFUJ010000375.1:0-4580 GCA_050050355.1 Acidobacteriota bacterium | reverse complement strand
GAAGCCGGCCGAGGCGCTCCCGGTGGAGCTCTCCGCGACGCAGCCCCACCCCATCGACCTGCGCTGGGTCGACGAGCTGATGGCCGATGTCCGCCCCCGGCTGCGGGTGCGCCCGGAGGACGAGCTGCTGATCCTGGTGCCCAACACCCCGATCAAGGTCAACGGCACGGCGCTCCGGGTGCTCGCCGCCATGGTGGACGAGGGCCTGGGGATCCGCGAGGTGCTCGCCCGCGAGGGGGACACGCCAGGCCGCCGCCGGCACCTCCACGCCTTCTTCACCGATCTCTCCGCCTGGCTCTCCGGCACGCTGGGCGAGGGCGACGGCCGGCGCGCCGTGGTGCGCGAGCCGTTCCGGGCCGACTTCTGCCGCTACCCGCTGCTCTCCGAGGTCGCCCTGACCTACCGCTGCAACCTCTCCTGCGCCTTCTGCTACGCCGGCTGCGGCGCGGCCGGGCTGCCGGACGGCTGGAACGAGGAGCGCACCATGAGCGACGGCGAGGTCTGCCTGGTGCTCGACCGGATCGCCGGCGAGGCGCGCTGCCCGAGCGTGAGCTTCACCGGCGGCGAGCCGACGGTGCGCCCGGGGCTCGCCCGGTTCGTGGCCCACGCCAAGGGCTTGGGGCTGGCGGTCAACCTGATCTCGAACGGCCAGCTCCTGGACGCGCGCCGGGTGGCCGAGCTCGCCGAGGCCGGCCTCGACTCGGCCCAGCTCTCCCTCGAAGGCCCGAGCGCGGAGGTCCACGACGGCCTGGTGGGCCGGCCGGGAGCCTTCGACCGGCTGTGGCGGGCGGTGGACCACCTGAAGGACGCGGGCGTCCGGGTCCATACCAACACCACGGTCAACCGCCGCAACCTGGACCACCTGGAGGCCCTGGTGGACGAGGTGGCCGCCCGGGGCATGGAGCGGATGACCATGAACCTGGTGATCCCCTGCGGCTCGGCTTCCCATCCCACCGCGACCGGCCCGGATCTCACCGTGCCCTACACCGAAGCGGGCGACGCGGTCCTCCGGGTCCGCGCCCGGGCCGCCGAGCGGGGCGTCGAGCTGATCTGGTACTCGCCGCTGCCGCTCTGCCTGTTCAACACCGTGGCCCACGGCCTGGGCAACCGGGGGTGCGCCGCCGCCGACGGCCTGCTCCACGTCAACCCGGCCGGCGACGTCCTCCCCTGCTCCAGCTTCCGCCACGGGGAGAGCCTGGGGAGCCTCCTGCGCCAGCCGTTCGAGGAGATCTGGCGCTCCCGGGCGGCCCGCTTCCTCCGCGGCAAGCGGATGATGCCCCCCGGCTGCGCCGGCTGCCCGGACGCCGAGGTCTGCCAGGGGGCGTGCGTCCTCTACTGGCGGGAGATGGGCTGCGCCGAGCTCGGCCGCGCACCGGACGAGCGCCCGGCGCTGCCGGTCTTCGCGTGAGCTCACCTCACGCGCCGGCGCACCGCGCGCAGGGCGCTCCGGCGGATCGAGCCGCTCGGGGCGCAGATGAGCTTCCAGTAGCGGCGGAAGCACCGCGCGCCCCGGGGATCGGTGCCCGCCATGCGGATCTCGGAGGTGACGCGGGCGCCGTCCCGCTCCGGGTGCACCGCGACGTCGAACGCGGCCTTGGCCCAGCCGGGCTCGCGGAAGGCGTGGAACCCGGCGGCATCCTCCAGGGGCGCCAGCGGATGGAACCGCAGCGGCCGCCAGAACCGGCCGGCCGCGCCGATGACGAGCTCCCTGCCGGGACGCTCGCCCAGGCGGACGAAGCCGGCGTCCAGGAACCCCTTCACCAGGCCGCCGGAGATGCGGATCGCGTAGCGCCGGCCCAGCAGCCGCCCCGGAAGCATGCGGAGCCGCATCATCCAGCGGAACAGGGGAACCTCCTCGACGGGCAGCTCCATCACGGCCCGGTAGGCTCGATCCGGCGGCGCCGGAACCCACAGGGAGTCCGTCCGGCCCGCGTCCCAGGCGGGCAGGAAGCGATCGAGCAGGCGCTCCTTCGATTTCGAAGATGGCACGGAGCTCCATGTTACCGGACGCTCCGCCGCCGGCTCCCAGTGAAGCTTCGCCTCAAACCGACGAGGGCATCAGAGCCGAGCTGAGGCGAGCTCCGGGCGGGGGCGTCCCCTTCCCCCCCAGGCCGGCTCGCGCCGGCCGTTCCAGTGGACTGGGAGGGAAGGGGATCGAGGGGATGTGGGGGTGATCCAGAGGATCGTCAAGGTGGATCGGAGCGGCGTGTTCGACGGATCGGGAAAACTTGACTCACTCGTCACGAACGCGGCCTTTGTAGATGTCTAGCGGTCGGGGCTCACGAATCCCCGGCGGAGGGCTCGGGAGACCGGCGCGGGGCGCTCGGATCCGGACCGCCCGGCCGGTCGGCGCGTTCGGCCTCCCGGCGCGCCTGCCCGGCGACCACCTCGCCCACGGTGACGCTCTGGCGGATCTGCTCCGAGAGGTCGGTCAGGGCGGTCGGCGAGTGGGGCACCATGATGGTGTTGGTGCGGCCGCCGGCCCCCAGGTCCTTCAGGGTGTCGAAGTACTGGGTCATCATCAGCAGGCGCATCACGTCGTCCGCGCTCGCCCCCGGCACCCCCTCCTGGAACGCCTGGACGCTCTGCTGCAGGCCCTCCATGATCGCCCGGCGCTGATCGGCCACGCCCTGGCCCCGCAGCTTCATGGCCTCGGCCTCGGCCTCCGCCTCCTTGACCTTCAGCACCTTCTCCGCCTCGCCCCGCTCCTCGGCGGCCCGGCGGTGGCGCTGGGCGGCGTTGATCTCGTTCATCGCCTGCTTCACGTTGGGCGCCGGGTCGATGTCGGAGACCAGGGACTTGAGGATCGCGAACCCGAACTGGTTCATGGTCCCCTCCAGCCCCTCGCGGACCGCGTTGGCGATGTCGTCCTTGTTCTGGAAGACGTCGTCGAGCTTCATCTTCGGCACCTGGGCCCGGACCTCGTCGAAGACGTAGGACTGGATCTGACGCACCGGATGGGCGAGCTGGTAGAAGGCATCCGCCACCCGGTCCGGCATCACCTGGTACTGGACGGCGACCTCCATCTTCACGAACACGTCATCGAGGGTCTTGGTCTCGATCTGGACCGTCATCTCCTCGACCCGCAAGCTCATCTTCTTCGCCACCCGCTCGAAGGCCATCACCAGGTGCCAGCCCGGCTCCAGGATGCGATTGAACTTGCCGAAGCGCTCCACGATGGCGGCCGTGCGCTCGTGGACGATGGTGAATCGGGGGATCATGCGGACACTCCTCTCGGGTGGACTCGGTGATTGGATGGGTCTCGAGAGATGGATGCGGCCATACTCCGTCCCTGGGTGCGGATCGGCCGGCGGGGTATTTCGGTGACGCGATGGCGCCCCCACACGACAGGGCACGATGCGTGCTATCCTTACGTTCCAGAGAGATTCCTCACGGAGGTAAGGAGATGGCTGCGAGCACGCTCACCAGCAAGGGGCAGGTCACGGTCCCGAAGGTCATCCGGGAGCTCCTGGGGCTCCGGGCCGGCGATCGCGTGGAGTTCCGGGTCACGCCCCGAGGCAGGGTCGTCGTGGAGGCGGCGACGGTGGACCTGCGGGATCTGCGGGGCGTGCTGAAGGAAGAGGGCCGGCACGCAACCGTCGAGGAGATGAAGGAGGCGGTCCGCCGCGCGGGGACGCGCCGGTGATCGGTCTCGACACGAACGTCCTCGTCCGCTACCTGGTCGAAGACGACCCCGGACAGAGCCCCCGAGCCGTCGCCCTGATCGAACGAGCGGTCGAATCCGGCGAGCGGTTCTACGTGTCCGAGATCGTCCTGTGCGAGGTCGTGTGGGTTCTGAGCAGCGCCTACGGGTACTCACGCGAGCGGATTGCCACCGCCCTCGGTGGGGTGCTCCGGGCCCGGCAACTCGTGATCGAAAACCCCGAGGCCGCGCGCCGGAGCCTCGATCGCTATGCGGAGGGCTCCGCCGACTTCGCCGACTACCTGATCCTCGACCACTGCCGCACCAACGGCTGCGACCGCGTGGCCTCGTTCGACGGCGGCCTGAAGAGCGAAGAGACCGTGTTCATCCCGTGAGCCACCGGCCCGGAAGAGCGATGGCGGGCTCGGCCCTCCGCACCCTGCCATGAGATGTTCAATTGACACATGGGCTGTACACCAGGGCGTCTGAAAGGAGCATCCAACGCATGGAGCGGCACGATCCCCTGCCAGATCATGGGCCAGATGAACAGACCGAAGCCTGGAACGAACACTCCATGCTCTGATTGAACAGCTCATGGCAGCTCCCCGTCGCGACAGCCACCGGCGGCGGCCGCCTGTGCCTGCCCGTCGGTCCTCGGATCCAGGATCCCTGACGATACAGTACGTCTCGAAGCGCGAAGTCCGTGACGCGCCCAAGGATCCCGAGAGGACGACCGAATGACCGCCCCCGCCTACGAGCTGATCGTCGCTCCCGACGCGGACGCCGGGGTGGTGCGGCTGCGCCTGCTGGACCGGGACGGACTCCAGGTCGGCGCCCACCAGGTGCGCTTCGCCGACCACCGCGCCTCCCTGTGGGAAGGGCTCCTCGACACGCGGGCGCACGTGCGCCGCTACGCGGGGAGCACCGGCACCGCGGA
>JASFUJ010000374.1:0-4607 GCA_050050355.1 Acidobacteriota bacterium | reverse complement strand
CGAGGGTGATTACGTCTTAGTTTCTCATATGCGAGATCGGCGCGCAAAGGACCCGGCCGACCTCACCCTCACCCCGGTCGCCACATTCGCCCGGAATCTAATGGAAATCGACTAAGATTTTGGAATAGCCCGGCTCGGTCCTCTGTTCTCCATGAATGAGAAGGAACGAGACCGGCGCCGGCGCAGGGCGTTCCGCCCGGCGCGGGTCAGAGCTGACAACAGACGAGACATTCAACCGAGAGGAAGGAGGTCGTTGAACATGGCCAACATCGTTCGCCGTCGTCCTGGTGCTTCCATGCTGTCGTCCTTCGGTCCCCGCATGACCGCCTTCGACCGGCTCTTCGACCAGGAGATCCTGCGGCCGTTCCGGATGCTCGAGGAGATGACCGAGTCCCTCGGACAGCGCGGGTGGGCCCCGCCGGTCGACATCCGCGAGACCGAGGAGGCCTACGAGGTGATGGCCGACCTCCCCGGCTTCGACAAGGAGAACGTGGACATCACGCTGGAGAACAACGTCCTCACGCTGCGCGGCGAGCGCGCGTGGGAGGGCGACCAGGGCGAGCAGAGCTACCGCCGGATCGAGCGCGCCTACGGCGAGTTCACCCGGAGCTTCAGCCTGCCCTCCCAGGTCGACGCCGAGAAGGTCGACGCCACGTTCAAGGACGGCGTCCTGACCGTCACCATCCCCAAGAGCGCCGAGTCCCGGCCGCGCCGCATCGCCGTGAAGTGACGGCCGGGTCGAACCGGCATCAGCAGGACCCGACGCCCCGCGTCTCCCCCGAGGAGGCCGGGGCGTTCGTGCTTCGGGCGACGATCCGGCATTACCCCCTCACCCCGGCCCTCTCCCCACGGGGGAGAGGGGGGCGATCAGCGGGTGGCCATCGTGGCACCGAACGTTGGTGTGTGGAGCGGTTCGGGGGCTCCTGGCCGGAGGTGTCAGCGACCGCGGGCCCGGCAGCGGCGCTGGGAGGGCAAGGACGCTCGCCCGCGAGGCGCTGGCAGGCGGAGCCACCCGGCGGAAGGTCGACCGGGCGGAGCCGGGCCGGAGGCCGGGAGCCCCCGGACCGCTCCCGGCGGACTCTCCGGCGGAGCAGGTGCCCGGGGACAAGCCCCGGGCCTACGGCGACTCTCCGGCGGAGCAGGTGCCCGGGGACAAGCCCCGGGCCTACGGCGACTGGGTGTCGGGTCTACGGCGACTGGGTTTCGGGTCTACGGCGACTGGGTTTCGGGCCTGCGGCGACTGGGTTTCGGGTCTACGGCGACTGGGTGTCGGGTCTGCGGCGACTGGGTGTCGGGTCTGCGGCGACTGGGTGCAGTCACCGCCTCAGCCGGCGGCGGCCTCGCGGTGGCCGTCCAGGACCCGGCGCAGGTACCGCCCGGTGTAGCTCTCCTCCACCCGCGCCACCTCCTCCGGCGTCCCGGTCGCCACCAGCCGCCCCCCTCCCTCGCCCCCCTCCGGCCCCAGGTCGATCACCCAGTCGGCGGTCTTGATCACCTCGAGGTTGTGCTCGATGACGATCACGGTGTTGCCGTGGTCGGTGAGCCGGTGCAGCAGGTCGAGGAGCTTGCCCACGTCGTCGAAATGGAGGCCCGTGGTCGGCTCGTCGAGCACGTAGAGGGTCCGGCCCGTCTGGCGCTTGCAGAGCTCCCGGGCGAGCTTGACCCGCTGGGCCTCGCCGCCGGACAGGGTGGTCGCCGGCTGGCCCAGGCGGATGTAGTCGAGCCCCACGTCGGTCAGGGTGCCGAGGATCCGCTCGACCGGCGGGATGCTCTCGAACACCTCCCGCGCCTGCTCCACCGACAGGGCCAGGATGTCCGCGATGTTCAGCCCCTTGTAGCGCACCTGCAGGGTCTCGCGGTCGTAGCGCCTGCCGCCACACACCTCGCAGGTCACGTAGATGTCGGGCAGGAAGTGCATCTCGATCTTGATCTGCCCGTCCCCCTTGCAGGCCTCGCACCGGCCGCCGGGAACGTTGAAGCTGAAGCGGCCCGGCTTGTACCCGCGCATCCGCGCCTCCGGCACCTTCGCCATCAACGAACGGATGTGGTTGAAGACGTTGGTGTAGGTTGCGGGGTTCGAGCGCGGGGTGCGGCCGATCGGGCTCTGATCGATGGCGATCACCTTGTCCAGCTCGTCCAGACCCTCGATCGCGTCGTGCTCTCCCGCCCGGTCCTGCGCCCGGTAGAAGTGCCGGGCCAGGGCGCGGTAGAGGATCTGTTCCACCAGAGTCGACTTGCCGGAGCCGGAGACCCCGGTGACCACCGAGAAGACCCCGAGGGGAATCTCCACGTCGATGCCCTGGAGGTTGTTGTGGCGGGCGCCGCGGACGACGAGCGACCGGCCGGAGCCGGTGCGCCGCTCCCCGGGGACCGGAACCTCCAGGTCGCCGCGCAGGTAGCGGCCCGTCAACGAGCTTTCCGACCGCTCGACCTGGTCGGGGGTCCCCTCGGCCACCACCTCGCCCCCGTGGATGCCCGCCCCGGGTCCCAGGTCGATCACCCAGTCGGCGGCGCGGATGGTCTCCTCGTCGTGCTCCACCACCAGCACGGTGTTGCCCAGGTCCCGCATCCCCTGGAGCGTGGCGATGAGCCGGGCGTTGTCCCGCTGGTGGAGGCCGATCGACGGCTCGTCGAGCACGTAGAGCACCCCCATGAGCTTCGAGCCGATCTGCGTGGCCAGGCGGATGCGCTGGCTCTCGCCGCCCGAGAGCGTCGCCGAGGAGCGCTCCAGGGTCAGGTACCCGACGCCGACGTCGTCGAGGAAGCTCGACCGGTCGCGGATCTCCCGCACCACCTTGCCGGCGATGGTCGCCTCGCGCTCGGTCAGCGCCAGCTCGTCCATCCACCGCCGGAACTCGGACACCGACATGGCCGAGAGCCGGTCGATGGGCACGCCGTCGACGGTCACGGCCAGGGCCTCCGGCCGCAGGCGCCGGCCGCCGCACTCGGGGCACGCGTGCACCGACATGTACTTCTCGATCTCCGAGCGCACCCGCGCCGACTCGCTCTCCTTGTGCTTGCGCTCGAGCCGCGGGATCACCCCCTCGAAGGTGCCGCGGCGCTCGTAGCGGGAGCGCTTGCCCTCCACCTTGAAGGTGATCTCCCGGTCGCTGCCGTGGAGAATCGCCCGGCGCGCCTCGGCCGGCAGGTCCCGCCACGGGGTGTCGAGGGAGACGCCCAGCTCCTCGGCCAGGGTCTCGATCATCTGCATCCGCCAGGAGCGGGAGCCCTCCGGCCAGGGCGCGATCGCGCCGGCGCTGATGGCCCGCGACGGGTCGGGGATGACCTTCTCCGGGTCGACGCCCGCGATGGTGCCGAGCCCCGAGCACTCGGGGCAGGCGCCGTAGGGGCTGTTGAAGGAGAACAGGCGGGGCGTCACCTCGGCCAGGCTGGTCGAGCACTCGGAGCAGGCGTAGTGCCGCGACAGGGTCTCCTCCTCGGCGGCCTCCTCCGACCCCTCCCCCGGCACCGGCGACAGCACCACCAGCCCGTTGCCCACCTCGAGGGCGGTCTCCAGCGACGACGCGAGGCGCTTCTCGATCCCCGCCTTCACCACCAGCCGGTCAACCACGATGTCGATGGAGTGCTTCTTCTGCTTGTCGAGCTCCGGCGGCTCGCCCCCCAGCTCCACGATCTCGCCGTCGATCCGCGCCCGGACGAACCCCTCCTTGGCCATCTGGGCGAGCTGGCGCTTGTACTCCCCCTTCTTGCCGCGCACATAGGGCGCGTAGAGGACCAGCCGCGTGCCCTCCGGGTACGCCGTCACCCGGTCGACCATCTCCTGGACGGTCTGGGGTCGCACCTCCGTGCCGCACCGGGGACAGTGGGGCACCCCGACGGACGCGAAGAGCAGCCGCAGGTAGTCGTGGATCTCGGTCACCGTGCCCACGGTGGAGCGCGGGTTCTTCGACACCGACTTCTGCTCGATGGAGATCGCCGGCGACAGCCCTTCGATGGAGTCCACGTCCGGCTTTTCCATCTGCTGCAGGAACTGCCGCGCGTACGACGACAGCGACTCCACGTACCGACGCTGCCCCTCGGCGAACAGCGTGTCGAAGGCGAGGGACGACTTCCCCGACCCGGAGACCCCGGTGAACACCACCAGCCGGCCCCGGGGGATCTCCAGGTGGACGTTCTTCAGGTTGTGCTCGCGGGCACCGCGAATGACGATGCGGTCCATTGAATTCGGAATCAGGAATTATGGAGTTCGTTGCGCTCTCCGGGGCACACGCATCCAGGGAAACGAACTCTGGAGGCGAGCCGTACACCAACCCTCGGCTGGTGCCTACTTCCAACCCCGCCCCAGCCGCTCCAATTCCTAATTCCTAATTCCCATCAGTAGTCCACGTAGCCGTCGCGCACCCGCACCTTGCGGCCGAACCCCGCCACGTCCACCTGCACCTCCCGCCAGCTTCCGTCCCGCTTGGGGTCGGTCGGGTAGTAGCCCAGGACGTACTGACCGCGGAGCTCGGCGAGGATGCTCCGGAAGGCGTGCGCCACCTCGCCGATCCGTTCGATGACCTCGATCCGGCCGCCGCTCTCCTCGACGATCTTCTCCAGCGTCTGGAACTCCCCCCGGTTGGTCTGGGAGTCCCTCCAGGAGGAGG
>JASFUJ010000373.1:0-4614 GCA_050050355.1 Acidobacteriota bacterium | reverse complement strand
CCGGGTCCCGCAAGCACCGGTGCGCCAGGGAGACCCGCCTGGGGGGCGGGGCCGGCACCACCGCCGCGGCCCTCCCCAGGCCGAGCCGGGACCGGCAGAGCTCGACGAACGCCCGGGACGGAGGACGCGACGCGAGAACCAGGTCGCCGTCGCGGGCCAGGCCGTAGCCCCGGAGCTCGAGGGCCAGGTCCCGGTGCCCCGGAACCGCCGCCGCACCGAGGACGTCCTGGACGTGGAGGCAGGGTGCGCCCGGGACGAACCCGGCCTGCACGCCCGCCGCCCAGCGATCGGCGTCCCGCAGGTCCGGCTCCCGGGCGAGCAGACGCCGGGAGAGGGCACCGATCCGCCGCCGCTCGGGCGCCTCGAGATCGAGCGGGAGACGGGAGGTGACGGGAAAGGGGACCCACTCCGGCCCCGCCGCCTCCGAGCCGCTGCCGCCGTCGAGACCGCCTTCGAAGCCGTCGCCGACGGCGAGCGGGCGGTCCGGTTCGGTCGAGCTCTTCATGGCGGGCTGATCCCCCACCGACAGCATACGGCGAACCGGGGGCGGAGGGCACCACCCCCCGCAGCGAGTCGGCGATGGAACGCACCACCCGGGCGGGCGGTTTCCCGAGAAGAGAACGGCCCGAGCCGACCTGAATGGACCTGATCTGGTCCGACCCCGGCCCGGTTCGCGTGGAACCGGGCCGGGGTCGGCCGAACGGACTCAGGCGGGTACTACTTGCAGGTCTTGCCCGCGCACTTGTTGGAGCAGCAGTCGGCGTTGTCCGAGCACGGATCGCCCGGATCGCCGCAGACCGGCTGCTGGCAGGCCGGATCCGCCGAGCAGTCGAGGTCGGCGCAGTCGATCAGACCGTCGCAGTCGTCGTCGGCTCCGTCGTTGCAGAACAGCTCGACGCTCGAGGTCGCGCAGTCGAGGGCGCAGTTCGAGCAGCTCTCGCCGGAGTCGCAGGTGGCGTCGCCGCAGCAGAAGGTGCCGGGGATCACCGGGTCGTTGGTGCACTGGAAGCCGCCGCTGGTGCAGCGCGGGTCCGCGCAGTCGACCGGGTTCTGACCGTCGCCGTCGCCGCAGCAGTAGCGGTTCGCCGGCCTGCCGTTCTGGACGCCCGCGCAGTCGCTCGGACAGCTCAGGCAGTCCTCCCCGTTTCCGGCCTCGCAGACCCCGTTGCCGCACGCCGCGCCGGAGGTCTCCCCCGAGACGCAGTCGTTCGGGCAACTGAAGCAGTCCTCCCCCAGCTCGCAGGTGCCGTTGTTGTTGCAGGTCGGGCAGTCGATGCAGCCGGAGGTGTCGAAGCCGTCGCAGGTGGCGTTGCAGGCCAGGGTCCCGCCGCCGGTGCAGCCGAAGTCGGCGCAGGTCATGCCGCCCAGGTCGGTGCCGTCGCAGACCTCGCCGCCCTCGCGGACGCCATTGCCACACACCGCCGCCGCGCAGCTCGCGAACCGGAAGGCGCCGACCCGCGTCTTGAAGTCGAAATTGCCGTCGTTCTCGTAGTACTCCTGGGTGTACCAGAAGGTGCAGTCGTCCTCCGGATCGACGCTCATCGACGAGTAGTCACCCCAGCGGTTGCTGGAGCTGAACTGGGCGCCGGTGCCGGTGTGGAGCTCCACCTCGCCGCCGGGGAGGGTGCCGAGGGGGTCGCCCGATTCCCGGCCCACGTAGCGGATCGAGGGGTAGACCGACGCGCTCGAGACCGAGTACCCGAGGGCCACGTTGCCGCTCCCGTCCATGCCGATCGAGCCCATCCACCGGTGCAGGCCGTCGGCCGGGGCGTGGGTGCCGGTCTGGTGCAGGCTCCAGCCGCCGCCCGAGTCACGGAGCTCGGTCCAGCGGATGCCGGCCAGGTTGCCGCCGACGTCGACCGTGTGGTTGACCATGATCGAGCGGTGGCTGCCGAAGTTCCGGTACTGGGCCCGGTACATGGTGAACTGGCTCAAGGTGTCGAGGAGCTCGCCCGGGGACGGCTGGGGCACGCAGGCGTTGAACGAGCACAGCTCCGCGTCGAACTCGCTGGTGTTCACCTGGGCGAGGGGCGTGAAGGTGGAGTTGCCCGGCGTCACCCAGTCGACCGCGAGCTCCCACAGGCGGTAGCCGTCCGGATTGGTCCCGCTGCCCCAGGTTTCGTCGTCCCACGCCATGACGAAGGTGTTGGGCGCGCCGGCGGGGGGCGCCGCGCCCTCCAGGTGGGACGGCTGGAGACTGAACGGGCACTCGGTGCCGCACGGCAGCGGCCCGAACTTGACCATCTGGGCCGAGAGGCCGTCGAGCATGCGGTCCCGCTCGAAGGCCACCGCGATGGCGCCGTTGAAGCCGAACAGGCCGAACTCGTTGGCCGACATGTAGTAGCCGTCGGGCCACAGGCCGAGCTTCGGGTAGTCGTTGAAGCCGCCCTGACCGGGGCTGACCAGGAAGTCGTAGCGGTGGTACGGGCCGGTCGGATCCCCGGTCGTGGAGACCGCGATGCACTGGTGGCCCTCGCTGCCGATGGCGAACTGGCTGAACATCCAGCGGTCGGCCAGGTGATCGTAGAGCACGATCGGATCGCCGTCGTTGTTGGTCTCGCAGATCCCGCCGAAGCCCTGCCAGATGACGTTGCTGGCGAACGGGCCGCCGCCCGGGACGATGGTCCCGGTGTCCTTGTCGTAGACGGCGAAGATCAGGTTGATCATCTGGACGTAGTGGTTCGGCCCCACGTCGCCTTCCGTGTCCGGCGGCACCACGCGGCCGCCGATGGTGGCGGCGTTGTCGTCGTCCGAGAGCCCGGGGAAGCTGATCAGCGGGGTCGGGGTGGCGGCGGCGCCGGGCGCGCCGATGCCCGCCCCTTCGAGGAGCGGATCCGGCCCGGGCGCGGCACCCTTGAAGCGCTCGAGCAGGTCGAGGGGAACGTGGATGGGAATCTCCCGGTCGGCGGTCTGCTGGACGGGGACGGGCCTCATCTCGCGCAGCGGCGGCGACGTGTCGTGACGCGCCGCCTGGGTCACCTCGACCGGAATCGACGGCGAGCCGGCATCCACGGCGAAGCCCGCCGTCCCGGTACAGACGAGAGCGGCGAGCACGAACACCACGGGGTACACCCTGAATCGCATGGCAGGGTCCTCCTGGCAAGAGGTGAACGTTGGACAGCTTGTTTCGGTTCTTGACATATGACGATACAAGATCCGAGCCCCCGAGGCAAGGCCGGACGGCGGGGGCCACCGAGCTCCCGTCCGTCGTCCGCACTCCCGGGTCCGAAGTCGTGGGTGGTAGGCTCTCCCGCAAATGCCTCACAACCCCCTGATCGCGATCGTGGGGAGCGTCAATCCCGCGCGGGCGGAGGAGCTCGATCTGCAGGAGCTGGACACGGCCGTGCAAGCCGCGGAGGACCTGGGCCGGGAGCTGGCGAGGGCGGGCTGCCGGATCCTGGTCTACTCCAGCCACCCCGAGTACGTGGAGCACCACGTGGTGCGGGGCTACCTGGACAGCGGCGAGGGCAAGCCCCGGTCCATCCAGGTGCGCTACCCGCTGAGCGACCCGCAGCCGGACTTCCCGGACCAGGCCGCCAACAAGCGGCTGTTCGACTGGCGGCCGAGCCTGAGCCGGGAGCTCCTCTTCTGGGCGCTCTTCTTCTGCCCGGTCCTGGGCGGGGTCTCCGGCGCCACCATCCGCCTGGTGTTCGACTTCCGGGAGGGCACCCTGCCGCTCACCACCCAGTCCGCCCTGACCACGGCGGCCCTCGGCCTGGTGGCCGGCGGCATCGCGGGCCTGCTCTTCATCACCGCCCAGATGACCGGGATCCCCTCCGGGCTGGACGGCGAGGTCCAGAAGACCGTGGTCGAGGCCCTCCAGCGGGACCAGGCGAAGAACCTGGTCCCCTTCGCCCTGGCGATCGGCTTCCTCGCCGGCCTCACCCTGGACGCCGTCTTCCGCCGCCTGATCCGGAGCAGCGTCCTGCGGACCGAAGGGGTCGAGGTGGCCGGGAACGACTAGCCGACGCACGACTCCCGGAGGACCCGGTGATGCACCGCACACGTCTCCACGCACTCCGCCCCGTCTCGATCCTCGTCCCGCTCCTCGCCCTGCTCCTCGCCGGTTGCCACCGGCATCCGCTCCATCCGCCGAAGGGTCCCCCCGGCGGGAGGCTCGGGCCCGACGCCATCCGCCTCGCGAGCCGGCTCTTCGTGCCGGCGAAGGGCATGGAGAAGGGGCTGCGGGACGTTCTCGGCACACAACCCCCCGGGCGCGAACGGGTCCACGTCCTGATCCAGTTCGAGCGCGTCCCCGGCCTGGAGGAGCGCGGACGGATGGCCCGGGCCCTCGGCGTCGAGCTGCTCGACCCCGTCCCGGAGCGGGGATTCTTCGCGGTGATCCCGGCGAACCCGTCGGTGGCCCGCCGCCTCCTCGACGAGGACCACGGCGTGCGCTGGATCGGCCGGATCCGGCCCGGGGACAAGATCGCACCCTGGCTGGAGGACGGCGAGGCCATTCCGGACCACGCCCGGCGCCCCGGCGGGCGCGGCGAGCTCGTCGTGCTGTTCTTCGGGGACGTCTCCGAGGAGGACCAGCGAGGCGTGCTCGAACGGGTGGGTGTCCAGCCGCTCACCCGGATCGTCCCGGTCAACGGCTGGCGGATCGTGGTC
>JASFUJ010000372.1:0-4623 GCA_050050355.1 Acidobacteriota bacterium | reverse complement strand
CCCGACGGAACCCGGGTGGCCTACTGGAGCGACCGCACCGGCGAGTACGAGCTCTACGTGCGGCCGGCCGACGGCACCGGCGAGGAGCGCCGCCTCACCACCGACGGCGCCGGCGAGCCGGTCTGGCGCTACGGCGCCCGGTGGTCCCCGGACGGCTCGAAGCTCGCCTACGGCGACCGCCGGACCCGGCTCCGCGTGGTGGATGCCGAGAGCGGCGAGATCACCGACGTCGACCACGATCCCAAGAACGACATCACCGACTACCGCTGGTCGCCGGACAGCCGCTGGCTCGCCTACAGCAAGGTCGGCGACAACCAGCTCTCGAGCGTCTGGGTCCACTCGCTCGAGCAGGGCGAGTCCTTCCAGCTCACCGGCGACGACACCCACGACCTGGGGCCGGCGTGGGACCCGAAGGGCCGCTACCTCTACTTCCTCTCGGACCGGGACTTCAACCTGACCTTCAGCGGGTTCGAGTTCGACTTCCTCTACACCAACCCGGAGCGCGTCTACGTGGGCCTGCTGACCGAGGACGCGGCGCCCCTCTTCCTGCCGGAGAGCGATGAGGAGCCGGCCGGAGGCGGCGAAGGCGGGAAGGGTGACGGCGCCGAGGACGGCGAGGAGGGCAAGGCCGGAGACGACGAGCTCCGCGTCGCGGTCGACCCCGAGGGCTTCGACCGCCGCGTCCGGGCGATCCCGGGCCCGAGCGGCAACTACGGGTCCCTGGAAGGCGTGGCCGCCGGCGTGCTCTACCTGGAGGCACAGAGCCCCCAGGGCGGTCCCGCCAACCTCCAGCTCTTCGACCTGGAGGCCGAGGAGGAGAAGACCGTTCTGGAAGGCGTCGCGGCCTACCGGCTCGCGGCGGGTGGCGAGAAGGTCGGCTACGCCGCCTTCGGCCCGGGCGGCATGACCTACGGCATCGCGCCGGTCCAGCCGGGCCAGACGGTGGACGACACGAAGCTCGACCTGTCCGGCCTCGAGCTCAAGATCGACCCCCGGGCCGAGTGGCGCCAGGAGTTCGTCGACGCCTGGCGGATCCTCCGGGACTGGTTCTACGACCCGGGCATGCACGGGCTCGACTGGCAGGGCCTGCGGGAGCGCTACGAGCCCCTGGTCGGCCACCTGGCCCACCGGAGCGACCTGGACTACATCCTGGGCGAGCTGGGCGCCGAGCTCGGCGCCGGCCACGTCTACGTCCAGCCGTCCGACGACTGGCAGATCGAGCGCCGCGAGAACGCCCTCCTGGGCGCCGAGATCGCCGCCGATCCGTCCGGCTACTTCCGGGTGGACACGATCCTCCCGGGCGAGAACTGGCACGAGGACTTCCGCTCGCCCCTCACCGAGCCGGGGGTCGACGTGAACGAGGGCGACCTGATCCTCTCGGTCGACGGGGTGTCGACCCGGAGCGTGGACAATTTCTACCAACTGCTCGAGAACAAGGCGGACCGGGTGATCACCCTCGAAGTCGCCGCGGACGCCTCCGGGGCGGAGACCCGCACCGCGCGCGTCCGGCCGATCACCCGGGACACCAACCTGCGCTACCTGGACTGGGTCGAGTCCCGCCGGCGCTACGTGGACGAAGCCTCCGGCGGCCGGATCGGCTACATCCACCTGCCGAACACCGCGGTCGAGGGCTCCCGGGAGCTGTGGAAGGGCTTCTACGCCCAGGCCAACCGGGACGCCCTGATCCTGGACGACCGCTACAACGGCGGCGGGTTCATCCCCTACGGCATGATCGAGCTGCTCGAACGCCCCCTCATGTCCTACTGGTCGGGCCGCCACACGGAGCCGTTCACCACGCCGCAGTTCGTGCACCGCGGGCCGAAGGCCATGCTCGCCAACGGAAACGCCGGCTCCGGGGGTGATGCCCTGCCCTACTACTTCCGCGAGCGGGGCCTCGGCCCGGTCATCGGCACCCGCACCTGGGGCGGCCTGATCGGCGTCTCCGGCAACCCGGGCCTGGTCGACGGCGGCCTGGTGACGGCGCCCACCTTCCGGTTCATCGACCTCGAAGGCATGTGGGCGGTCGAGGGGATCGGCGTCGAGCCGGACATCGAGGTGATCGACCGACCGGACCTGGTGGCCCGGGGCATCGACCCGTCGCTGGACAAGGCGATCGAGGTCCTGCTCGAGGAGCTGGAGGAGAACCCGGTCGAGCCGCTCACCGTCCCGGAGCCACCGGAGGTGCAGTGACGCCCGCCCGGCGGCGTATCCCGGACCACCCCGGCGCGTGTGGCGCCCCGGACGATGTCGTTGCAAGCTGAACAGGGCGCGGGACCGGCCGGCCCGGCCCGCGACCCCCACTCCTCGACTTCGAGCTGGCGGGCTTTCGTCGGCATGCCCGGCCGGTCCCGGCCGACGGCCAGAATCGCGGTCTTCCTGCTGCTCACCTTCGGGCTGAGCGCGATCTTCTACGCCCTTCTCGTCAGGCGTGGTGGGCTCGAGGGTGCGGGCGCCGGGCTCGAGGTCCTCGGGCTCATGTGGTGCCCGGGGATCGCGGCCCTGCTGACCCAGCTCGTCTTTCGTCGCACCCTCGCAGGCCTGGGCTGGGGCTGGGGGAAGACCCGGTACCAGGTCTCGAGCTTCCTGCTGCCGCTCGCCTACGCCGGGTGTGTCTACGTCCCGGTCTGGTGGCTCGGTCTCGGCGGGCTGGACGCCGAGGTCCTGCACCGGGCGGCCGTCCGCTTCGGGCTGGACGCGGTTCCCGAGCCCTGGGTGCTCGTGCCCCTCGTCCCGGTCGTCGGCATCGTCGGCCTGGTGCCGAACGCGATCTTCGCCCTCGGCGAGGAGATCGGCTGGCGAGGGTTCCTGGTACCCGAGCTCCGGAGGGCGACGACCTTCACCCGGACCGCCCTGCTCAGTGGCCTCGTCTGGGCGGCGTGGCACATGCCGCTCATCCTCTTCGCCGGGTACCGGGCGGAGACCCCGGTCTGGTTCGGGGTGGTCTGCTTCACCGTCCTGGTGGTCGGGGTCAGCGTTCCCCTCGCATGGCTCCGGCTGAAGTCCGGGAGCCTCTGGACCGCCATGTTCCTCCACGCCGGGCACAACCTGTACATTCAGTCCTTCTTCGACCGGCTGACGACCGACGCCGGTCCCACCGAGTGGATCGTCGGCGAGTTCGGAGCGGGCCTCGCCCTCGTCGCCGCGGGGGTCGGCTTCCTCTTCTGGCGCCGGCGCGGCGCCCTATCGGGGTCGAATGAGGGTTGATTGAGAGCCGGTGGATCCGCCGAACCGAGGAGGTGCCCGATGGCAGAGCCGAAGACCCGTCCCACCGACGCGAGCGTGCGCGAGTTTCTCGACGGTGTGGAGGATGAGACGAAGCGGCGGGATTCCGAGACCCTGCTGGAGATCATGGGCCGGATCACCGGCGAGGAGCCGACCATGTGGGGCGGCTCCATCATCGGCTTCGGCTCGTACCACTACCGCTACGCGAGCGGTCGGGAGGGCGACTGGTTCCTGACCGGGTTCTCGCCCCGCAAGCAGAGCTTCTCCCTCTACATCATGTCCGGCTTCCGGGGCTACGACGAGCTCCTGGACCGTCTGGGCAAGCACAAGACCGGCAAGTCCTGCCTCTACGTCAAGCGGCTCGAAGACGTCGACCTTGCGGTCCTGGAGGAGCTGATCGAGCGCTCCGTCGAGCGGGTCGCCGCCCGGGACCAGGGCAGCGGCTGATCCCCACTCAACGGCGCGCCGCTCCTGTCCGTGCCCGGAGCACCAGCTCCTCCAGCACCTCGTACGGCTGGGCTCCCACCACGGCGTAGCCGCCGACGGCGTAGGTGGGCACGCCGGTGACGCCCAGCTCCCGGCAGCGCCGCCAGTCCCGGTCGACCGCCTCCCGGAAGCTCCGCTCCTCGAGCACCCGACGGGCCTCGCCCTCCGGCAGGCCGATCTCCCGGGCCACGTCGAGGAGCACGTCGATCCGCGAGATGTCCCGGGTCTCGGCGAAGTAGGCACGGAACAGGGCGTCGTGGATGGCTGCACCGCCCTCCACGGTCTCCGCCCACTTGCCCAGCTCCTGGGCCAGGCGGCTGTTGTAGGTGTGGGTGCGCTCGGCGTAGGGCAGGCCCAGCTCGGCCGTCAGCCCCGCGAGCCGCTCCTGCATGGTGGCCAGGTGCTCCTCGCGGCCGGCGAAGAGCTCCGTCAGCGCCAGACCTTCCGGCGGCGTGTCGGGGTGGAGGGGGAACTGGGTGGTGCGGACTTCGAGGTCGTGCTCCTCGACCAGCCGATCGGTACGCCCGGTACCGAGATAGCACCACGGTCAGACGTAGTCGGAGAAGATCTCCAGCTCGATCGGTTCGGTCGCAGGGGTCTCGTCGCTCATCGCGCCTCCTCGGGACGACGGTATCACCGTAGGCGGGCTTTCAGGCCATCGGCTGTGCGCTGTCGCCGATGAGATGCCGTCCTCGGGGGTGCCCGGGGGTTCCCGTGTGACTGCATTTGCGTTTTTTCTTTGCTTTGGATCTTGACCTATTCGGTAAACAGCATTACAATACTTGACATACTCGCCAATGCTTGAGCCGCCTCTGACCAAAGGGATGTTCCGTCAGGGTTTGGACCGAGCGTCATCGAGGATGCGCCGTGACCCTCTTGGGGGAGGAGCCCGGATCTGCCGGACTCGTGAAAGGC
>JASFUJ010000371.1:0-4631 GCA_050050355.1 Acidobacteriota bacterium | reverse complement strand
TCGCCGTACTTGGCCAGCCAGCGGCAGACGTAGCCGCCGCTCGACTGGCAGATCAGGTCCACCTGCAGCCGTTCCGCCCCGCGCGCCCGGCGCAGCTCCTCCAGCGCCTCCGCCAGCTCGGCCGCCGCCCACACGGCGCTCTCGCGCCAGTCGTAGGCGAAGGTGTAGAGCGAGGCGCCGGGGTCGATCCGGCGCTCGACGCCCGCCGACGGCGGATCCAGGCGGCCCCGGCGGTAGCCGCGGGCCTCCAGGGACCGCAGCAGCGGGCCGTAG
Organism: Acidobacteriota bacterium; assembly: GCA_050050355.1. Classification (GTDB taxonomy): domain Bacteria; phylum Acidobacteriota; class Thermoanaerobaculia; order Multivoradales; family DATKCC01; genus JASFUJ01. Next base: position 4,358 of record JASFUJ010000371.1, on the reverse strand, counting down.
ATGCCGCGGCGAAACGGCCCCAGACGGATCGTCTCGAGCACGGCGTAAGCCTCGAGCCGCTTCCGGTTCGAGGCCGGGTCGGAGATCGAGTTGGAGATCGGCCGGGCGAAGCCGTACCCCCCGTCGCGCGGGAAGAGCAGGCCGATCCCGCTGCCCCAGACGGTCTCACCGGTCCGCCGCGACCGGAGCTTCGAGCCGGTGAGCCCCGGCACCAGCACGACCGGTACCGGCGGCTCCCCGCTCCCCGGCCGGGCGGGCCGGGCAACCTCCGATGCCGGCGCGGCAACCGGGGAATGGGAACAGGCCGAGCCCAGGAGGACGACCGCCAGGAGCACTCCGACCGAGCCCACTCCCGGTGAGCTCACGCCGGTCCGGCCCCCTGTCCGGCCTCGGGGTCCCCCGTGCCCCCCTTGCGAGACCCCGCTCGCGCTGCCCCTCCGGTGGATCACCCCGGTACCCTATCGCGAGGCGCACGCCACGACGTTGTCCCAACTTTTTCGTCGATACGCACTCCAGGATTAATGGATCTCTCGCATCGAGACGAGCTCCGGTCGGGCGCTCCCAACATCGGGGCCGTCGCGTCGACGGAGGTCCGCACCATTCGAATCGTCCGGCGATCCAACCTCCGGCGGCGCCGGGAACGACTCCAACCGTGCAGCCCTGGCTGCCAGCAGAAAAAGGAGCATGCACCATGAACTCCATCTCGAAGCGTTCCCTGTTCGTCGTCCTCGCCCTCGTCCTCGCCGTCGCCGGCGTGGCCTGGGCCGCTCAGCCCGTGACCCCCACGACCCCCGAGCTCGATGCCGAGGTCAGCCAGCCGGTGATCGACGCGGAGCTCGAAGAGCTCTTCCTGGACCCGCAGGAGCTCGGCGCCTGTTGCTTCGCCGAGTGCTGGGAGGTCTGGGGCGTCTGTGTCGAAGGGTGTAATGGGGACACCGCCTGCCGCCAGGCCTGCACGGCCGATCGCCGGGAATGTACCTCGCACTGCTGAGCTTCCACCGCTGAACCCACCGCGGGGCGGTTCGCGCCCGACCGCTCCGCGACCGGGGTTCGCCGAAGCCGTTCGAACGCTCCTCCCGACGCCGTGCGCCCCCTCGCCCTCGCCACCCTCGCCCTGGCCGGCTTCGCCCTGACCTCGGCCCTTCTCGGCCGGATCGCGCCGTACCCCGAGATGGGCGACCTGGACGACAAGCTGCGCTGGCTCGAGGACCACGGGGACGAGTACGACGTCCTCTTCGCCGGCTCGAGCCGGGTGCTCCGCGGGGTCATCCCCGAGGAGTTCGACGCCGAGCTCGCCCGCCGGGGCCACCCGGTGCGCTCCTTCAACCTGGGCGTCGACGGCATGGGCGCGCACGAGACCGACGCCACCCTGCGGCGCGTGCTCGAAGGGAAGCCCAAGCGCCTCCGCTGGGTGGTCGTGGAGCTCGACGGCTGGACCGCCGCGCTCCGGCCGGAGAACCGGTTCAAGGCGCGGGTCGTCTTCTGGCACGACCTGCCGGAGACGCTCACCGCCGTGCGGACCGCGGCCCTCTCCGGAGAGTCTCCCGGCGCCCGCGCGGAGCTCGTCTCCACCCATCTGCTCCATTGCGCCGCGCGCACCACCGCCGCCGGCCGCGGCCGCGACCTGGTCGAACGCTGGCGCTCCGCCCTCCGCCGGCTGCCCACTGGCCGGCCCGGACCGGACCTCGACCGGGGCGCGGGTTTCGAGCCGTTCAGCCCATCGGCCTACGGGACGCCCAGCACCCATCCCTTCCGCCGGCGCTTCCTGACGATGCTCCCGGCCTACCGGCGGGCGGTGGACCGGCTCCCCGCGGCGAACCGGGCGCCGGTGGAGCTCTCGCCCCCCGACGCCCACGCGGTCGCGGAGCAAACGACGCGGATCCGGCAACGCGGTGCCGTTCCGGTCCACCTGATCACCCCCACCGCCCGCCCCACCCCGGAGCTCTACCGGCTGGCCGCGGAAGGTCGCGTGCCCCACCTGCTCGCCTTCAACCGGCCGCGGGCCTATCCCGAGCTCTTCGCCCTGGAGCACCGGTTCGACGCCGAGCACCTGACCACCGAGGGCGCGCGGCGCTTCTCGCGCCTGCTCGCCGCCCGGTTCGCGGACGAGGTCCTCGCGGATCCGGCCCCGGATCCAGCCCCGGCTCCCGGCACGCCGGACGAGCGCTGAATGCTGTTCACCGAGCCGGTCTTCTTCCTCTTCTTCGCCGCGGTGCTCGCCGCCGCGTGGGGCACGCGGTCGAACCGGTCGAGGAAGCTCTGCCTGCTGGCCGCGAGCTACCTCTTCTACGCCGCGTGGGACTGGCGCTTCCTGTCACTGATCCTGATCTCCACCCTGGTGGACTTCGGGGTGGGCCGGGGGCTCGCGTCGGCTCACGGACCGGAATCGGGCCGCCGCCGCGCGCTGCTGGTGCTCAGCCTGGTGGTGAACCTGGGCCTGCTCGGGGTGTTCAAGTACTACGGCTTCTTCGTCGAGTCGGCGGTGGGCCTGCTCTCGGCCCTGGGCCTGGAGCCGGCCGCCCGGGTGCCCGAGATCGTCCTGCCGGTGGGGATCAGCTTCTACACCTTCCAGACGCTGAGCTACACGATCGACGTCTATCGGGGCGAGCTCGAGCCCGTGCGCAGCCTGAGCGACTTCGCCCTCTTCGTGGCCTTCTTCCCGCAGCTCGTCGCCGGGCCGATCGTGCGCGCCGCGAGCTTCCTCCCCCAGCTCGAGCGCCGTCCGCACCTGGAGGACGTGGCCTTCCGGCGCCATCTCACCCTGTTTCTGATCGGCTTCGCCAAGAAGGCGTGCATCGCCGACAACCTGGCGCCCTTCGTGGACGCGGTCTACGCCGCCCCGCAGACCTTCGACGCCCTCTCCGCCTGGACCGCGACCGCCCTCTACGCGATCCAGATCTACTGCGACTTCTCCGGTTACACGGACATGGCCATCGCCTGCGCCGGCCTGCTCGGCTACCGGCTGGTCAAGAACTTCGACTTCCCCTACCTGGCGCGGAGCGTCTCCGAGTTCTGGCACCGGTGGCACATCTCGCTCTCCACCTGGTTGCGGGACTACCTCTACATCCCCCTGGGCGGGAACCGGGGCACGCGGCTCGCCACCCACCGCAACCTGATGATCACCATGGTCCTCGGCGGGCTGTGGCACGGCGCGGCCTGGACCTTCGTCGTCTGGGGCGCGCTCCACGGCGTAGCGCTGGTGGCGCACAGGGAGTGGCGCAGGAGAATCGCCCCACGACTCCCCGAGGCGCTCCGGCTCGGAGTCGCCGCCGGAGCCCTGGCCCACGCCCTCACGCTGGGCTGGGTGCTCCTCACCTGGATCTTCTTCCGCGCCCAGAGCTTCTCGGACGCGGCGACCCTCGCCCGGGCGTTCCTCACGTTCCAGTCGCCCGGCCCCCGCTCCCTCGACCCGGCCCTCCTCCTGCTGCCGGCGGTCCTCGGCCTCGCCCACTGGCTGAGCGCCCGGCGCCCGCTCGAGCGGTCCGTCGAGCGACTCCCGGACTGGGCCTTCGCCGGGGCCTACGGCTCCGCCGCAGCGTTCGTGGTCTTCTTCCTGCCGCTGCGGAGCGACCCGTTCATCTACTTCCAGTTCTGAGGTCGGGCCGGAGCTCGGGTCCGCCGGACGCCTCTCATTCCGCCGGCAGCACCCCGGCCGGGTCGAGCCGGGCGGCTCGCAGGCCCGGGCCGAGGATCGCGAGGGCGGCGGCGAGCCTCAGGGCCGCGACGGGCCCGCTCGCTTCACCCACTCCGCTCACTCCGGCAGATCCGGCGCGTGGCAGATCAGCTCCACCACGTTGCCCTCCGGATCGTCGAAGAACAGGGCCCGCGCGGCCATGAACGGGAACTCCTGGATCTCCGTCGCCAGCCCCTGGCCCTCCAGTCGCTCTCGGGCGGCGTCGAAGTCCTCGGCCGGGATCTCGAACGCCAGGTGGTCGAGGGTCGAGCGGCACGCGTCGGCCCGCCGGGAGCCCACCCGGGTCCAGGTGTTCACCTCCCGGTCGACCAGCCCGAGGAGCTGCGGATGGCCGCCCCGGCCGAGCGGGGTGTCCAGGGGCCCGACCCGCAAGAGCTCGAACCCCGGGAAGCTCTTCCAGACCGCGAGCCCGACCACGTCCTGGTAGAACCGCGTCATCCGCTCCAGGTCCGTCACCCGGAGGACGATCTCGGCGAAGCCGGTGATGCGCACGACGACGAGCTCCCGGCTCTCAGACGTTCAGCCGCCAGAGGGCGAGGTTGAGGGCGGCGGCGAAGCCGACCCAGGCGAGGTAGGGCAGCAGCAGCGCGCCGACGAGCGGCCGCAGGCGCCAGAAGAGGATCACCGTCGCCAGGATCGCCAGCCACAGGGCCACGATCTCCGC
>JASFUJ010000370.1:0-4648 GCA_050050355.1 Acidobacteriota bacterium | reverse complement strand
GCTGGCCCGCCGCATGCGGCCCGGGGTCGACTTCGACACCGACGAGGGCGGCCGCAACGTCTTCCTGGCCGAGCCGGGGGTCGACGAGGCGGAAAAGGCCCTGGAGTGCGGCAACCTGATGGCCGCGGAGAACGTCACCCTCCTGGCCTCGGTGCGCAACGCCCTCCACGCCGAGCACCTGCTGGAGCGGGACGTGGACTACATCGTCCGCCGGGGCGCCGTCGAGCTGGTGGACGAATTCACCGGACGGGTGGCCGAGAACCGCCAATGGCCCGACGGCCTCCAGGCGGCGGTGGAGGCCAAGGAGGGCCTCCGGCTGGGGGCGGACGGACGGATCCTCGGCTCCCTCACCCTCCAGCACCTGCTCCACCTCTACCCCCACCTGTGCGGCATGACCGCCACCGCTCGCTCGGCGGTCCGCGAGCTGCGGGAGGTCTACGACCTGGAGGTGGCGGTGATCCCGCCCCACCGGCCCTGCATCCGCGAGGACCTGCCGGACCTGCTCTACACCCACCGGGAGGCCCGCGACCGGGCGCTGCTCGCGGAGATCGCCCGGGTGCACGCCACCGGCCGGCCGATCCTGGTGGGCACGGCGAGCGTCGCCGACTCCGAGCGGCTGGCCGCGGCACTCGGCGAGCACGGGATCCACTGCCGGGTGCTCAATGCCAAGAACGACGAGGAGGAGGCGGCGGTCGTGGCCGAGGCGGGGGCGCTGGGGGCGGTCACCATCTCCACCAACATGGCCGGCCGGGGCACCGACATCCGCCTGGGTGGGCACGACGAGCGGAATCGGCATGAGGTGGTCGCCCTGGGCGGGCTCTACGTCCTCGGAACCCACCGCCACGAGAGCGTCCGCATCGACCGCCAGCTCCGGGGCCGGGCCGGCCGCCAGGGGGACCCCGGCAGCTCCCGGTTCTACGTCTCCCTGGACGACGAGCTCCTCGAGCGCTGCGGCATCGCGCGCCTGATCCCGGAGAAGCTCTTCCCGAAGGATCCGGACGACCGGGTCGACTCGCCGATCGACTCGCCGATCGTCCGCCGAGAGGTGGCCCGGGCCCAGCGCATCATCGAGGGCCAGTGCGCCGACGCCCGCCGTCGGCTCTACGAGTTCTCGGAGATCCTCGAGCGCCAGCGGGAGCTCATGGCCACCTGGCGCCAGGAGCTGCTGGAGGAGCGCGAGCGGCCGGGCCTGCTCGAAGAGCGGGCGGGAGAGCGCTGGCGCCGGCTGCGGGACGAGCTGGGAGACCCGGCGGTCCAGGACGTCGAGCGCCGCCTCACCCTGCTGGTCCTCGACCGCTGCTGGAGCGAGCACCTGACCGAGATGCAGGCGGTCCGGGACGAGGTCCACCTGGTGGCCCTGGACGGCCGCCTGCCCATCGCCGAGTTCTACCGCACCGCCATCGCCGCCTTCGAAGAGCTCCTGGAGCGCATCGACGACGAGACCGTCGCCGCCTTCGAGCGGCTCGCGATCGGCCGCGATGGCCGCCCCGACTGGGACGAGGCCGGTCTGCGCGGCCCCTCGGCCACCTGGACCTACCTGGTCCACGACGACGTCTTCGGCGGCAACCTCTTCCTCGGCCTCTCCAACCGCGCCTCCATCGGCCTCTGGGCCGTCCTCCTGCTCTGGCCCGTCCTCCTCGCCTGGGGGATCTATCTCCGGTGGAAGCGGCGGAAGGAGGGGGAGGAGTGAGCGAAACGACCCCAGTGCTCGAAGACTTCGCCCTCGTCGAGGCGATCGAAGAGGGGCGCAAGAGCGAGCTCGTGGACCGGAGTCGGATTTTCGACGTGCTTGCGGGCGAGGCGTGAAGACCGCCTCTGTCCATCGAAGCGGTTCCTGCGGCAACTTCCAAGGCATGGACACTCCGGGAGAGGTGACCGAGCTCCTGCACGCCTGGCACGAGGGGGACGAGTCGGCGCTTCAGGAGCTGACGCCGCTCGTCTACGACGATCTGCGCCGCGTCGCGTCGGGGCAGATGGCCGGGGAGCGCAAGGGTGTGACCCTGCAGCCGACCGCGCTGGTGCACGAGGCCTATTTCCGCCTGTCGCGCCAGAATCGTGCGACCTGGCGGGACCGTGCTCACTTCCTCGCCGTGGCCGCTCTGGTCATGCGCCGGCTGCTGGTCGAACGGGCCCGGCGTCGAGCGGCGCTCAAGCGCGGCGGTGATGCAGTGGCGGTGACGTGGAGCGAAGTGGACAGAGTGGTGACCGGTCCGGAGATCGACCTGATCGAGCTCGACGATGCCCTCGAGCGGCTCGCCGAGCTTTCGGCCCGCCAGGCCCGCGTCGTCGAGCTGCGGTTCTTCGGCGGTCTGACCATCGCCGAGACCGCCGAGGAGCTGGGAATCTCCCCGGCGACCGTCAAGCTCGACTGGACCATGGCGCGAGCGTGGCTCTTCCGGCGACTGAGCGGCGGGTGAGATCGTGGACCGGGAGCGCTGGCAGCGTGTTCGGCAGGTGTTCGGGGAGGCGCTGGAGATCGAGCCCACCGCGTGGCCGCGGTTTCTCGCCAGGGTGACGGAGGAGGATTCGGCTCTGGCTGCGGAGGTGGAGTCTCTTCTCGAGGCGCACCGAGAGGTCTCCGCCCTGACGACCGCGACCGCTGCGGAGCCTTTTCGATCGGCCGATCCCGAGCCGATCGACCCGCTCCCCGGGCAGCACCTGGGTCGGTATCGAGTGGTCCGAAGGCTGGGTAGCGGTGGGATGGGCGTCGTGTACCTCGCCGTGCGGGCGGACCAGGAGTTCGAGATGAGGGTGGCGCTCAAGCTGCTCCCCCCGGGAGCAGCCTCCGAGGACCTCGCCCGGAGATTCCGCACCGAACGTCAGATTCTCGCGGTACTGGATCATCCCAACATCGCACGGCTCCTGGACGGGGGCACCACGACCGAGGGACAGCCGTTCCTGGTCATGGAGTACGTCGAGGGCGAGCCGATCGACCGGTACTGCGATTCCGCCGAGCTGGGGCTCGATGCCAGGTTGCGGCTCTTCCGGGATGTCTGTGCGGCGGTGCACTTCGCCCACCAGAACCTCGTGGTGCACCGAGATCTCAAGCCGGCAAACATCCTGGTGACGCCGGACGGCACACCGAAGCTCCTGGATTTCGGCATCGCCAAGCTCCTCGACCCGGCCCTCTTCCCGTCCCGCGCCGCTCCCGACATCACGTTTGCTCCGGCCATGACGCCGGATTACGCCAGTCCCGAGCAGCTTCTGGCGGAACCCGTGACCACCGCCAGCGACGTGTACTCCCTGGGAGTCTTGCTCTATCGACTCCTGACGGGGCATCTGCCGCGCAAGATCGATGTCCGGGTGCCGGGTGTGATCGTGCGGGCCCTGGAGACCCAGGATCCGCCACCACCCAGCAGCAACGTGGCCGAGGGTTGGACCGCCCAGCCCGAACGCTGGCGGCGATCACTCCGCGGCGACCTGGACGCCATCGTGCTCACGGCATTGCGCCGGGAGCCGCGTCGACGGTACTCGTCGGTCGAAGGGTTCTCGGAAGACCTGCGAAATCACCTCCGTGGTCTGCCGGTGACCGCCGTTCCGGATACGCTGGTCTACCGCGCGGGGAAGTTCCTCCGCCGCCATCGATTGGTGGCCGCGACCTCCGCGATGTTGTTCTCGGCCTGTCTGGGCTTCGGTACGCTCATGGCGGTTCAGCGGCACCAGACCGCCCGCGAACGGGACGCCGCGGAGGTGGCGCGCGAGGAGGCCGAGCGGGTCACCGGATTCCTGGTGAACCTGTTCGAAGCCAACGACCCGGACCGGGCGGCGGGACGGGAGCTCTCGGCGAAGGAGATCCTCGGTCGCGGAGCCGAGCGGCTGTCGGGCGAGATCGCGGGGGCGCCGAGGGCCCGGCTGATGCAGGCCATCGGGACGGCGTACTGGAAGCTGGGCGAGTACGAGGACGCGGCTCCGTTCCTCGAGGGGGCTCTGGAGATTCGCCGGGCCGATCCCGCGGCCGATCCCGCGGAGCTGGCCGACAGTCTGAGGAGCCTCGGGGAGCTCCGGATGGAGCAGGGGGACCACGCCGGCGCCGAGGCCCTGTTGAGAGAGGCTCTGGAGCGTTCGGAGGCCGCGCGGGGCCGGGAGCACGCCCTGACGGCCACCGTGATGCGCGACCTGGCCCGCGCCGAGTTCTTCCTGGGCGGTCGCACCGAGGCCGAGGCGCTGGCCCGGGAGAGCCTGGACATCCGGGAACGGGTCCTGGGGCCACGGCACCCGGACGTGGTCGACGGTCTGAACCTCCTGGCGACCTTCTACAAGAACCAGGGCAAGCCGGAGGAGGCCGAGCCGCTGTTCGAGCGTGCGAGGACGCTCGCAGAAGACGTCCTGGGACCGGAGCATTCCCAGGTCGCCGCCATCCTGAACAACCTTGCGAATCTCTATCTCTACCAGAATCGTCCGGACCGGGCCGAGCCGCTCCTCGAGCGATCGGTGGCCATCTCGGAGAGGCTCTTCGGGCCGGAGCACGCCCGCGTGGGAATCGGGCTCGCCAACCTGGCCAACGTTTACCAGGCCGGCGGGCGCCTGGACCGTGCCATCGAGGTTCTCGCACGGGCGGAGGCGATCTTCGAGTCCAGTCTGGGCCCGGACCATCCCAACACCGCGGCGAGCCTCCACAACCTGGCCGGCCTGCACCGGAGCCGGGGGG
>JASFUJ010000369.1:0-4649 GCA_050050355.1 Acidobacteriota bacterium | reverse complement strand
ACGATCGCCTACCTCCTGTTCCGGATCGCGGACACCTTCGAGGACGCCGCCGGCTGGCCCAAGACGCGACGGCTGGAGGCCCTGGAGAGCTTCTCGGCGCTGGTCGCCGGCTGCGAGCGGGCGGCGGCGGAGAGCGACGCCGGCGCCCGGCGCGCGGTGCGGGACGAGGCCCGCAAGCTGGCCGGATCGTGGACGGCCGGCGAGCCCCCGGTGGGGCACGCGGGCTACCTGGATCTGCTGGCCGCCTCCCCCGACGTGCTGGACGCCTTCGCCGGCCTGCCGCCGGAGGCCCGGCGCGCGGTCGCCCGCCACACGCGCAGGACGGCGGACGGGATGACCGGCTTCGTGGCCCGCCACGACGGGAACGGCCGCCTCCAGCTCGAAGACCTCGACGACCTGCGCCACTACTGCTACGTGGTGGCCGGGATCGTGGGCGAGATGCTCACCGAGCTCTTCCTGCTGGCCGAGCCCGGGCTCGCGCCCCGCGCGGACGCCCTGACCCGCCGCGCCGCCCGGTTCGGCGAGGCGCTGCAACTGGTCAACATCCTGAAGGACGCCGCGGCGGACGCCCGGGAGGGACGGCGCTACCTGCCGGACGGCGTCGAGCCCGCCACCGTCTTCGGGCTCGCCCGCGAGGACCTGCTGGTGGCCACCGAGTACGTGAGAACCCTGCAGCAGGGAGGCGCCTCGCGGGGGCTCCTGGAGTTCACGGCGCTGCCGGTGCAGCTCGCCTGGGGCACGCTGGAGCGGGTGGAGTCGGAGGGCCCCGGGGCCAAGCTCACGCGCAAGGAGGTGCGGGGGATGGTGGCGGAGCTGGGGCGGCGGCTGGAGCACGGGGAGCCGGCGCTGCGGGTGCCCGGCGGGGTGACGGCGGGCTGAGCGGAAGGTGGATCACACCGAGTGGTATCGGCGGTCGGGGCCGTGGAAGCCGGCGTCGGCCATCTCGCGGCCGAGGGCGGCCAGGGACCGGGCGGTGACCTTGCCGATGCTGGACCGGCGGTAGCCCATGCGCCGGGCCACCTCCCGGGAGTCGTACCCCAGGCCGTAGCGCAGGTGCAGCAACGTCCGGTACCGGCGCGGGAGCCGATGGAGCATCGCCCCGAGGTCGTTCCTGAGGTCGCGCCGTTCCTGGGACGGCCGCTCGCCGCCGGCCAGCCATTCGAGCACCGGACCGTCCACCGTGTCGTAGAGCCTCCGGCGCCGGCTGCGCCAGTACATCAGGCAGTTCTTCTTGATCGCCCCCACCACCCAGGCGTCGGGGTTCCGGATGCGATCCCACCGGAACACCAGCGCCAGGAGGGTGTTCTGGATCAGATCGTCCGCGTCCTGCTCGGGGATCCCGAACCCCCGGAGCAGGCCGCGAAGCCGCGGGCGGACGGTGTCGAGAAACTCGTCCAGAGTCGGCCCGGCCGGGCCGGCCGGTCGGAGCGGATCGGGCCGCCCCGATCGTCCGCAACCGGATCGCCGCTCGTTCTGTCGTCGCATGGCTGTCTCCCCTTCCGATCGGCCCGCCCGCCCCGGTGAGCCGAATCACCTGGCCTGATGGCGCCACCCGATCGTGCCGACGGGTCGCGGAAGCTCGGGCCGGATCACCAGGGAGTGACCGGGGAGACCGAACTATTTCAGGGAGAGCTGAACCGGCCGGCGGAGGCGAGGGGTGTGGCTCGCTGCGCTCGCTCTCGGCCGGCTGAAGCCGGCCGAATGGGCCACAGGCCCCGGCGCGGCGGCTCGGGGCCGGGTCAGTCCAGCAGGTGGCGGGCGATCACCAGGCGCTGCATCTCGCTGGTGCCCTCGTAGATGGTCGTCACCCGCACGTCGCGGTAGAGCCGGGCGATCTCGTACTCCTCGGAGCAGCCGTTGCCGCCGTGGATCTGCTGCGACTGCCACACCGCGCGGTTGGCCGCTTCCGTGGCCAGGACCTTGGCCTCGGAGGCCAGCCGCCCGGCCCGGGGCGAGCCGTCGGCGACCGAGGCCGCGTAGTGGGTGAGGCCGCGGGCCGCCGCCAGGGAGGTGGAGATCTCCGCGAGGAAGAAACGGATCGCCTGGTGGCGGGCGATGGGCACCCCGAACTGGACCCGGTCCTTCGCGTACTGGGTCCCCAGCTCGAGCGCCCGCTGGTGCGCCCCGAGCGCCTGGGCGGCGATCCCGAGCCGGGAGTGGTCGAGGGTGGCGAGGGCGATCTTCAACCCCTGACCCTCCTCCCCCAGCAGGTTCCCGGCCGGCACGCGGCAACCGTCGAAGAGCAGCGGCGCGGTGAGCGACGAGCGCAGGCCCACCTTCTCCTCCTGGGCACCCACCGACAGGCCGGGGGCGTCGGCCGGCACCACGAACGCGGACAGCCCACGCTTCCCGGCGTCCGGGTCGGTGCGGGCCACCACCACGTACCACCGGGCCTGGCCGGCGTTGGTGATCCAGGCCTTCTCGCCGTCGAGCACCCAGTGGTCCCCGTCCCGCTCCGCCCGGGTGGTCAGGCTGGCGGCGTCGCTGCCGGCGCCCGGCTCGGTGAGCGCGAAGCCGCCGATGGCCTCCCCGGACGCGAGCTCCGGCAGCACGCGCCCCTTGAGCTCGTCGCTCCCGAACCGCGCGATCGGCCAGCAGCAGACCGAGTTGGTGACGCTCATGGTCACCCCGACCGACGGCGAGATCCGCGACAGCTCCTCCACCGCCACCAGGTAGGTCAGCACGTCGAGGCCGGCGCCACCGTGCTCCTCGGGCACCATCATGCCGAGCAGGCCGAGCTCGCCCAGCTCGCCGATGATCTCTCCCGGGTACCGGTGCTCCCGGTCCCGCTCGGCCTCCCCGGGGGCGATCCGCTCCTCCGCGAACCGCCGCACCGTCTCCTGGACGAGCTCCTGCTCCTCCGTCAGACCGAACTCGATCCTCGCCCCTTCTGATTCACTCATGCCAGCTCCGGGATTCACCCTCTCGGCTCCCGCCAATTCCCAATTCCTAATTCCTAATTCCTAATTTTCAGTCCCCTCACTGCTTGTTGATCACCCAGTCCGCCACCACCATCTTCTGGACCTCGCTGGTCCCCTCGTAGATGTCGGTGATCCGGGCGTCGCGGAAGAAGCGCTCCACGTCGTACTCGCGGGTGTAGCCGTAGCCGCCGTGGATCTGGAGCGCCTTGTCGGTGACCTTGCGCGCCATCTCGGCGGCGAACAGCTTCGCCTGGGCGGCCTCCAGGGTGTAGCGCTTCTGGTGCATCTTCGCCCAGGCGGCCTTCCAGGTCAGCAGCCGGGCGGCGTCGAGCTCGGTCGCCATGTCGGCCAGGTAGAACTGGATCGCCTGGAGCCTGGCCAGGGGGCCGCCGAACTGCTCGCGCTCCTGGGCGTAGGCGAGGGCCTGCTCGTAGGCGCCGCGGGCGATCCCGACCGCCTGGGCGGCGATGCCGATCCGCCCGCCGTCGAGGGTCGCCATGGCGATCTTGAAGCCCTCCCCCTCCTCGCCGAGGAGCCGCGAGGCGGGCACCCGCAGGTCCTCGAAGGCCAGCTCCGTGGTGCCGGAGGCGTTCACCCCCAGCTTGTGCTCCTTGGTGCCGTGGCTGTAGCCCGGGCTGTGCGCGTCCACCAGGAACGCGCAGATCCCCTTGTGCCTCTTCTCGGGATCGACGGTGGCGAAGACCAGCGCCACGTCGGCGTGGGTGCCGTTGGTGATGAAGACCTTGTTGCCGTTGAGGACGTAGTCGTCGCCGTCGCGTGTGGCGGTCGTCCGCAGGGCCGCGGCGTCGCTCCCGGCGCCGGGCTCGGTCAGCCCGAAGCAGCCGAGCTTCTCGCCGCTCGCCAGCGGCGCCAGGATCTCCTGCTTCTGCTCCTCGGTGCCGAAGGTCAGGATCGGATCGCAGACCAGGGAGTTGTTGACCGAGAGGATGACGCCGCTGGTGGCGCACACCCGGCTGATCTCCTCGATCACGAGGCAGTAGGAGACCGGGTCCATCCCGGCGCCGCCGTACTCCTCGGGGATCGCGACGCCGGCGAGGCCGAGCTCGCCGGCCTGGGAAAAGAAGCCCGCGGGGAAGTCACCGCTCTCGTCGATCTCCTTGGCCCGGGGGCGGACCACCTCCTCGGCGAACCGCCGGACGGTTTCCTGGAGGAGCTTCTGCTCTTCGCTGAGCTCGATGCGCATGGGAAATGCCTCTGAATCGGATCTGGATGGGGTCTGGATCGGATCTGGCTCGGATCTGGATGGGGTCTGGGTCGGGTCGGAGACTCGGGATGCGTCGTCGGTCGGAGTCCGTCGGACTCGGAGCGCCCGAAATCGTAGCAGATCGCCGGAGCCCCGCGCGGCCCTTCCCAAACGGCCCCCGAGTGGGCCACAATCGGGGAGCCATGAGCGACTTCGCACCCTTCGACTACACCGACACCGAGCTCCGAAGCTATCTGCCCACGGGCTGGACGCTCCTGACGACCGAGACCGGCGAGATCCGCGCCGACTGGAACCCCAAGAAGCGTATCTGGAGCACGCGGATCGAGGACACCGCCGACATGCCCTGGGTGCTCGAGGTCCGCGCCGACGAGGTCGAGAAGGACGGCCGGCTCGACGCCCTGAAACGGGCCATGGACCGCCTGTACGTGGACCGGCTCGGCAAGCGGACGCGCGGCCTGGGGTTCTGACCCGGGGAGGCGGGGCCTTCGGCCCGTCCGGCCGGC
>JASFUJ010000368.1:0-4656 GCA_050050355.1 Acidobacteriota bacterium | reverse complement strand
GTACGCGCGCGAGCACGGCTACATCGGCGTCGAGGAAGAGCCGAGCAAGATGAGGAGCAAGCGGGGCTGAGCCGCGCTCCGCGCCCGACAGGTGGGCGACCCCCGGCCGGGGTTGAAGCCTGTCGAACCCTCCACGGCGGCTGGAATTTCGTACAACCTCCCGCAGTTGAAGTGGTCGGATCGGGGCGAGGTCGGCTCCCGAGGCCGCTCTCGAGGCCGGCCGCACCGAGCTGAAGCCGCTCCACGACGGAGAGTCCAGGAGACTGCGGAGGCAGCGAATGAACTGCAAGCGGGTCAATGAAGTTCTCTTCCTCTTCTTCGACAACGAGATGGAGGACGATCTGATCGACCCATTCCGGGATCACACGAACGTCTGCCCCGTTTGTGCCCGGCGCCTTCACTACACCCGCAAGCTGCTGCTTCTGGTGAGGGAGTGCTGCCGCAGGGAATCGGCTCCCGAACGGCTCCGCCTGAGGATCCTCGCAAGCCTGCCGCACCGCCGGGCCGCGGAGCGCTATCACTGAACCGAGGCGACCTCCGCCACGCACGGAGCGGGCCTCCTCGCGGAACGCCGTCCGTGCCGATCTGGCCGCCGCCGACCGGAGGAGTCAGAGCATGTCCCGCTTTCTCAGCGCGCGTCCCCGCATCCCCTCCAGCCCGCTCCCCCGTACGGCGCTTCTCCTCCTGCTCCTCGCCCTTGCAGCCGCCTCCGTCTCGCCGGCCGCCGCCCAGGACCTGAGCCTGCCCGGCCTCGGAGGGGGGCGGCTCACCGAGTCGGACCTCGCCCAGGGAGCCACCGTCCTGGTGGTCTGGGCCTCGTGGTCCCCCAAGTGCCGCGACATCGTCCAGCGGGTCAATGCCATCGACCGCAGGTGGAGCGGGAGCGCCCGGGTGGTGACGGTCAACTTCCAGGAGGAACGGAGCACGGTCCAGGAGTTCCTCTCCGGCCAGAACCTGGCCGCGCCGGTGTTCCTCGATCTGGACGGCGCCTTTTCGAAGAAGAACTCGGTCACCACGCTCCCCGGGCTGCTGGTGGTTCGGGACGGGGCCACCGCCTACCGCGGCCGCCTGCCCGACGATCCGGACCAGGTGATCGGGGAGATCCTCCAGTAGGTCCCCGATCCTCTCGGACCGGCCCCCGCGTCAGACCCCTCGCCGGCAAGAACCGCTCCCTGTGCTAGCATCGCGCCGTTTGGCGCATTCTCCTCACTCGCTCATCTCTTCGGGGGACTGGCATGCTGAGCCGTGAGTCGGCGACGGTCCGGATCCTTCGGCTGGCGGTCCCGGTCGGGCTCGTCTTTCTGGCGATCGCCATCGGCGCCACCGGGCGGCGGCTGGACACCTTCGGCCGCTCTCCCTTTCCGTTGACTGCGAGCCCGGCCTTCCGGCCGGCGGCCGCGGGGCTCGGCCTGGCTCCGGCGGACCGGGTGCGGCTGTCCGGGGATCCCCTCGTACCGGTGGAGACGACCGTCCGCCGCGGGCAGACGCTCGAGGGACTGCTGGGGGAGAGCGGTCTCGAGCGCCGGGAGGCCGTGGAGGCCGCCGGGGTCCTGGCCGAGCACGTGGACCCGCGCACCCTCCGCCCCGGGGACACCCTCGCCGTCTACCTGGATCGCGACGCGGCTCCGGCCCGGCTCGAGCTGTCGGTCGAGGAGCGGGGACGGGTCAGCGCCGTCGCCGCGGGCGGCTCCTGGGAGGGCCGGTGGGAGCCCTTCTCCGAGGTCCGCAGGATGCGCCTGGTGCGGGGCGAGCTGTCGGATTCGCTCACCGGGGCCATGGTCGAGGCCGGGGCGCCGATGGCGCTGGCCTACGCCATGGCGGAGGTGCTGCAGTGGGACCTCGACTTCACCCGGGACCTGCGTCGGGGGGACCGGTTCCAGGTCCTGTACGAAGAGGTCGAGATCGACGGCCGCCGGATCTCGATCGAGAACATCCTGGCCCTCACCTACGAGAGCGCGATCGGGGGCGGGCGGACCCTCGAGGCCTACCGGTTCGCCGAGAACGAGGGCTACTACGACGCCGAGGGCCGGCCCCTGGCGAAGATGTTCCTCCGGTCCCCGCTCCGGTTCAGCCGCGTGACCTCCCGCTTCAGCCGGCGGCGCTTCCACCCGGTGCTCAAGTCGTACCGCCCTCACTACGGGGTCGACTACGGGGCACCGGTCGGGACGCCGGCGCGGGTCACCGCCAGCGGGACCGTCACCTTCGCCGGCTGGGACCCGGGTGGCGGCGGTCGCACGGTCAAGGTCCGCCATGCCAAGGGGTACCTGACGGGCTACCTTCACCTGTCCCGGATCGCCGACGGGGTGCGTCCCGGCTCCCGGGTCGCCCAGGGAGACGTGATCGGCTACGTCGGGTCGACCGGCCTCGCCACCGGACCGCACCTCGACTACCGGGTGAAGCTCCACGGCCGGTGGATCGATCCCCTGCGCATCGACAACGTCAAGGCGGACCCTCTGGACGACGACGACCTGGGTCGCTTCCTCGTCCGACGGGACGTCCTGCGCGCCAGCCTGGCCTCGGGGGAGCCTCCGCCGGGCGAGGACCTGCTGGCGGCCGCGGGAGGGCCCGAGCCGCAGTCTCCGGCCGGCTCCGCCCGGGCCGCCGGTGGCTGATCCGGCGGCCCGGGCCCGTTCCGTTCCGGCCGGAGCGGTCCGCGTCCGCTCCTGGTGCCGGGTGGATCTGGCCGGGGGCACCCTCGACATCTGGCCCTTGGGGCTGCTCCACCCGGGGGCCCGGACGGTGAACGTCGCGGTGGACCTGCCGGTCGACGTGGAGGTGCGGCGCCGTGCCGCGGGGTATCGCGTGATCCAGGGGGGACGCGGTGTCGACGCGCCCGACCTGGACGGGCTCGCCGCGCACCCGGAGACCGCGCTGGTGGCGGCGGCGGGGCGGCTCCTCGACCTCCCGCCGGCGGAGATCCGCCTCGCCAGCGCGTCGCCTCGCGGCGGCGGTCTGGGGGCGAGCTCGGCCCTGATGGTGGCCCTCCTCGTCGCCGGCGAGTCGATCGTCGATCGGAGCCCGTCGCCGCCGGCGCGGCTGGCGGCACTGGGCCGCGACCTGGAAGCCCGGATGATGGCGCTTCCCACCGGCAACCAGGATCACTACCCCGGCCTGCTCGGCGGAGTGCTGGAGATCCTCCATCGTCCCGGGGGAGAGCGGGTCGAACGCCTGCCGGTCGACCTGGAGTCCCTCGGCCGGAGCCTGCTGGTGGCCTACACCGGCAGAAGTCACTTCTCCGCCGGGCAGAACTGGCAGGTGGTGCGCCGCCGTCTCGACGGCGAGCCGGAGGCGGTCGAGCTGTTCGAGGGGATCGCCGCGGCGGCCCGCGGCGCCGCGGACGCGCTGCGCCGGGGAGATCTCGAGGGGGCGGCGCAAGAGGTGGCGCGGGAGTGGAGCCATCGACGCCGCCTGGCCGAGGGGGTCTCGACGCCGGAGATCGAGGACCTCCTGGAGCGAGCCCGCCGGGCCGGCGCTTGGGGAGGCAAGGCCTGTGGCGCCGGCGGCGGGGGATCGATCGTCGTCCTCTGCCCGCCCGACCGGCAGCCGGCGGTGCGACGGGCCCTGTCGACCGGAGGCGCCGAGATCCTCGATACCCGGCCCACCGCGGCCACGGTCGAGGTGCGGAGGACAGGCTCCCGGTAGACTTGCCCCGATGCGCCCGTTCGATCCCTACGAAGCCCTGGGTGTCGCGCGCGACGCCGATGGGGCCACCATCCGCCGCGCCTACCAGAAGCTCGCTCGGCGCCACCATCCGGATCTCGCCCCGGGGGATCGGGAGGCGGTGCGGAGATTCTCCCGGATCCAGCGGGCCTACGCGGTCCTGGGCGACCCGGAGCGTCGGAGGAGGTTCGACGAAGGACGCGCCGAGCCTGCACTGGAGCGGTCCCGAAGACAACGCCGCCGCGAGTCGGTGACCACCGGTCGTCTCGGATCCGAGAGCTTTCTGGAGATCCGCTCGGAGTGGATGGAGTGGATCGACGGCCCACCCCCGGAGTCTTCCGGGCCGGACGACGACCGGACGACGGCGGACGTGCACGCCGAGGTGACGCTCGCCTTCACCGAGGCGGTCCGCGGGTGCACGACGTCGTTCTCGGTCCAGCGGGAGAGGGTCTGCGGGGAGTGCCGGGGCCGGGGACGAGCCGGGTCCGGCCGCTGCGAGCGATGCGCGGGGCGCGGAACGGTCGTGGATCTCGATCGGATGCGGGTCCGGATTCCGGCCGGCGTCGCGGACGGAGACCGCTTGCGGCTTCCCGGGAAGGGGGCCCCGCGGAGCGCCGGACGTGAAGGGAGCGAAGACCGGGGCGACCTCTACGTCACGGTCCGGGTCCGACCCCATTCCTACTTCGAGCGCCGGGGGTTGGACGTCCACGCGGAGGTGCCGGTGACCTTCGCGGAAGCCGTCCTGGGGGCCGAGATCGAGGTTCCCACGGTGAACGGCCCGGTGGCGGTCCGGCTACCGGCGGGGACCCAGGGCGGGCAGCGGTTCCGGCTCAGGGGACGGGGGGCCGTCCGCGGCGTCGGGCGGAAGGAACGGGTGGGAGATCACTACTACACGGTGCGGATCGTCGTCCCGACAGGAGCTCTCGGTCCGGAGGAGCGGGCCGCCCTGGAACGGCTCGACCGGTCGGGCCGGCGGAGGCGACAGAACGAGGAGGG
>JASFUJ010000367.1:0-4671 GCA_050050355.1 Acidobacteriota bacterium | reverse complement strand
GAAGGACGGCCGGCTCGACGCCCTGAAACGGGCCATGGACCGCCTGTACGTGGACCGGCTCGGCAAGCGGACGCGCGGCCTGGGGTTCTGACCCGGGGAGGCGGGGCCTTCGGCCCGTCCGGCCGGCTGAAGCCGGCCGCTTCGAGTCGGCGAGCCACCGTCGAACCCTCCAGGGGAGGCGGGGCCTTCGGCCCGTCCGGCCGGCGCGGAGGCCGGCCGCTTCGATCCGGACGGTCACCATCAAACCCGATCTGAAGCGGCCGGGCTCTGCCCCGGCCGGATGCGAGCTCCGCGAGCCACCCTCCCCTACCGCGGCCGGCTGCCCGGCTTCACGGCCGTCCCCCCCTCCGCGCACAGGGGGCACTCCTGCGCCGTCCAGGTGGGCAGCTCCAGGTCGAGCAGGGCGAAGTAGGGCACGTCGAACGGGTTGTCGTCGCCGGCGCGGTTGACGATCGACCCGACCGCCACCACCTCGCCGCCCGCCGCGCGCACCACCTCGGCGGCCTCGCGCGTGGACCGGCCCGTGGTGACCACGTCCTCCACGACCACCACCCGCTCCCCCGCCTCCAGCCGGAACCCCCGCCGCATCTCCATCCGCCCCTCCCGGCTCCGCTCGGTGAAGCGGAACGGCACCCCGAGGGCGGCGGCCACCTCGTGGCCGATGACCACCCCGCCGAGCGCCGGCGCCACCACCGACCGCGGCCGCAGCGACGCCACCAGCCGGGCGAGGGCGCGGCCGATCCGGCGGGCGCGCTCCGGCTCCTCCAGCAGCAGCGCGCACTGCACGTACGCCGGCGAGTGCCGGCCGGAGGAGAGCTCGAAGTGCCCCTCCGCGAGGGCCCCGCTCGCGCGCAGCAGATCCCGGACCTCGTCCTCGCTCGAGCCGGCCGGCCTCGGATCGCTCACGCGTGGTCCTCCCGGCGGATGCCGTACTGGTCCATCTTCTTGTAGAGGTTGCTCCGCGGCGTCTCGATCTCGCCGGCGGTCTGGGTGACGTTCCAGTCGTTCTCCTCCAGCTTCTGGAGCAGGAACAGCCGCTCGGCGGCCTCGCGGAACTCCTTGAGGGTCTTGAGCGAGGTCAGGCTCGAGGAGAGCTCCGGCCGGGCGCCGCCGGTGGCCCGGAAGACGTCGTCGCGGGTGATCTCGTCCCCGGGAGCCAGGATCAGCAGGCGCTCCACCAGGTTCTTGAGCTCGCGGACGTTGCCCTTCCAGGGCAACGAGGCCAGGTGCTCGAGGGCCTCCTCGGTGAACTCCTTCGGCCGGTAGTTGTTCTGCTCCGTGTAGCGCCGCACGAAGTAGTCCACCAGCACCGGCAGGTCGTCCAGGTGCTCGCGCAGCGGCGGCGTCCGGACGGGCACCACGTTGAGGCGGTAGTACAGGTCCTCCCGGAACCGGCCGGCCTCGATCTCCTCCTCCAGGTCCCGGTGGGTCGCCGCCACCACCCGCACGTCCACCCGCACCGTCTTCTCGGCGCCGACCGGCTCCACCTCGCCGCTCTGGAGCACCCGGAGCACCTTCGCCTGGGTGCGGGCCGACATGTCGCCGATCTCGTCGAGGAAGATGGTGCCGCCGTCGGCGGCCACGAACTTCCCGGTCTGCTTCCGGACCGCGCCGGTGAAGCTCCCCTTCTCGTGGCCGAAGAGCTCGGACTCGATCAGCTCGTCCGGGATCGCGGCGCAGTTGACCTGGACGAACGCCCGCTCCTTGCGCGGGCTCGTCCGGTGGATCGCGTGCGCCACCAGCTCCTTGCCGGTGCCGCTCTCCCCCGTGATGAGCACGGTGGCCGGCGTCGGCGCGGCCTTGTCCACCGTCTCGCGGAGGTGGCGCAGCGCCGGCGAGGAGCCGATCAGCTCGTCCGGCTCGTGGCGCAGCACACGGTTCTCCGAGCGCAGCCGGTGGCTCTCGATCGCGTTGCGCAGGCTGACCAGCACCCGCTCCCGGGGCAGCGGTTTCTCCAGGAAGTCGTAGGCGCCGCGGCGGGTGGCCTCGACCGCGGTGGAGACGTCCCCGTGGCCGGTGATCATGACCACCGGCATGTCGTAACCCCGCTCCCGGAAGGAGGAGAGGAGGTCGAGGCCGTCGATCTCCGGCATCTTGATGTCCAGCAGCACGGCGTCCGGCGGCCGATCGGCGAGCCGGGCGAGCGCCGCCTTGCCGCCCTCCGCCTCCTCCACCCGGTAGCCCTCGTACTCGAGGATCATCCGGAGGCTCTCGCGGATCGAGGCTTCGTCGTCGACCACCAGCACCGTGGCGGTGGACCCGTCGCGTTCCGTCACCATGGGCGAGACCGTCCCGACTACTCCGGAACCTCGGGGAACACGAAGCGCGGCGCCAGCTCCTCGCCCTGCTGGAAGCGCCGCAGGTAGAGGCGCAGGCGCGAGCCCGGAGCGACGTTCCGGACGGCGGCCTCGAACTCCTCGACGCTCTCCACCGGGCGCCCGTTGACCTCGGTCACCACGTAGAGCACGCCGTCGTTGCGGACGCCCTCTTCCCACAGCGGGCTGGCCGCGTCGACCGAGGTGATCCACACGCCCTCCACGTCCCCGGGGATGCCGTGGGTCTGCCGCGAGCCCGGCGTCAGGTCCTGGTACCGGATCCCGAGCCACTCGATGCCGCCCTCCTCGCCGGACGGCTCGGCCTGCGCGCTCACGCCCCGGCTCGGCCGCTCGGTCAGCTCGACGGTCCTGGAGATGCGCTCGCCGTCGCGCAGCACGGTCACCTCCACCGACCCCCCCGGCCCCTGGGCCGACACGTAGTCGATCAGATAGCGGCTGTCCTCGACCGGGTGGCCGTCGATCTCGAGGATGATGTCCCCGTGCCGCAGCCCGGCCGCGCCCGCCGGCTGCCCGGGGAGCACCTGGCTGATGAGCACGCCCTGAGGCTCCTCCAGCCCGAAGGCCTGGGCGATGTCGTAGTTGACGTCGTTGATCTGGATGCCCAGGTAGCCCCGGCTGACCCGCCCCGTCTCCCGGAGCTGGGGCAGGATCTGCTTCAGGGTGTTGACCGGCACGGCGAAGCCGATGTTCTCGGCCCCCCAGTTGATGGCGCTGTTGATGCCGATCACCTCTCCGTGCACGTTGATCAGCGGCCCGCCGGAGTTGCCGAAGTTGATCGCGGCGTCGGTCTGGATGAAGTTCTCGAACGAGCTCTCGTCGCCGATGTTGATCTGGCGGCCCTTGGCGCTCACCACTCCGACCGTGACCGTCCTGGCCAGGCCGAGGGGGTCGCCGATGGCCATGACCCAGTCTCCGGGGCGCAGGGCGTCGCTGTCGCCGAGGGCCAGGTAGGGCAGCTCATGGCCGACGTCGACCTGGAGCAGGGCCAGGTCGGTGGGCGGATCGGTTCCGACGATCTCGGCCTCGTACTCGCGACCCTGGAGCCGGACCTCGACCTCGTCGGCGTCCTGGACCACGTGGAAGTTGGTCACCACGAGCCCGTCGGCGCTGATCACGAAACCGCTCCCGCCCCCCTCGGAGCGGAAGCGCTCGGGCCCGTCCCCGGGGGGCCTCTCCCGCCGGTCCCGGGGGCCGAAGAAGAACCGGAACGGGTCCATCCCCTCCGGCCGCTCGCGGATGGTGGCGGTCTGGACCGAGGCCACCGCCGGCTCCACCGCCTCGGTCAGGTTGGCGAAGCTGGGCAGGCCACCGCCCTCGGGGCCGACCACTCCCCGGGGGACGATGGGCTCGGAGTCCTGGGCGCTGGTCGGTACGGTGAGGTCGAGCCCCCCCGCCAGGACCAGGCCGAAGGCCACCGCTCCCAGGATCAGGGCGAACGAAACCGCCTGGCGTCTATGGCTGCTCATCGCTGCTCATTGCTCCTTCCGGGAGCCGACTGGGGAGTCCGCTCCTCGTCGATTGTCTCCACCGGTCCACTCTATCCGATCCAGTTTGCGGCTCGCTGTCCTCGCTCTCAGCCGGCTGAAGCCGGCCGCTTCGAGCTGGACGGTAACCGTCGAACCGGCTGGACCGGGCAGGGGGTGACCGGCGGGAATGGGCCGGCCTCCCGCGGCGTTGGAAGACCATGAGCGGCGCGACCGCACACGGGCCCACGAACGGGCGAGGAGGCGAGGCGGCGAGACGGTCGACCGAAGCCGTCCGAGCGCGCGTTCCGGAGAGCCGGAACCTGCCGGTCGCCACCTCGTGGTACAGTGTCGCCGGGTGCGGCAGGACCGGCAACAGCCGAATTGCGTTCGGCTGGCCGTGCGGGATATACTCTGACCCGTCGGCTTGCCTCGACCCTGTCTCAACCCTGTAGGGAGTGGGCATCTCGCCCACTTTTTTTGTTGGTGCCGACCGGCGCCGAGCGGGGTCGGCAGGGCCGACCGCACGGGTTGGACCTGGGATTCCGCCCCGTGCATCGGTGCGCGTGGGCCGCGCACGGTCCGCATGGACGACCGAGGCCACGAGCGAAGACGGCGAAGACCGAAGACGACGAGTGAGGAGACCGACCGAGACCGATGGCGAGTCAGCGAGCAGGCCGACGATCCGGAAGCGCCGGCGTGATCACGCCGGGTCCGGGGACGATCAGCCCCGAGCTGGAGCACGAGCTCGAGGCGATCGCCGACGCCAACGGCTGCGATCTGTACCACGCCGAGTTCAAGGGCAACGTGCTGCGGCTGTTCATCGACCGGCCGGACCAGCCGGGAGGCGTCGACCTCGGCGACTGCGAGGT
>JASFUJ010000366.1:0-4678 GCA_050050355.1 Acidobacteriota bacterium | reverse complement strand
GGAGTCGGTGATCGGGGAGAGCTTGTCTGGAGTGACGGACATTGGGGGCATTGGGACAATTAGGAATTAGGAATTAGGAATTAGGAATTGGCCTCGGGCAGCGACCTCTCCGCTCGGGGGCGCTCTCGGGTACAGGGTGTACGCGGGCTCATGAGTCCGGCCGAAGCGCACTGAAGGTGGGGAGAGGTTGCGGCGAAGGGGACGGCATCGGAAGTGGCGTTCATCGTATCGGAACCGCGGGCACCGGTGGATCAGAGTGTCGTCCGGCGTCCACGAGCGACCCGACTTCGCCGCCCGTCGGGGTTCTCGCCCACCAGGCCCAATTCCTAATTCCTAATTCCTAATTATTCCCAATCATTTCTTCAGCTTTGCGATCTTCTTCTCGAACGCCTTGCGCTTCTTGTGCTCCGGCGCCATCTGCAGGAGCAGCTTGAGGGCGAGCTCGGCCTTGCCGGCGTCCCCCTCGTCGATGAACTGCTCCACCTGGGCCTCGCCCTGCTCGACCGAGCGACGGCGGTCCCTCTCCTGCTCGAGACGGGTGACCTCGGCGAACATCTCCTCGACGTAGGGGCTGTCCGGGACGGTCCGCTGCAGCTCGCCGGCCACCGCCCGGGCGCCGCCGAAGTCCTCCTGCTCCAGGCGCTCGCGGAACGCCTCGCGGAAGACCTCAGCCTGGGCCTCCCCGACCGCGCTGTTGCGGGCCTCCGCGAGACGGGCCCGGTACAGGTCGAGCGTGACCTTGGCGGCGCCGAGGTCGGCGAGGGTCTTGAGCTCGGCCTGGGCGGCCTCGAGGTCCCGGGCCTCGATCAGCTCCTCCAGCCGGTCCCGGTGCTCTTCGAAATCGACGGTCTTGTCCCGCTCGCTCTCGGCGGCGGTGATCTCCTCGCGGAGCGTGGCCGCCAGCTCGGGGGCGAGCTTCTCGATCTGGCCGAGCGTCCGCCGTGCCCCGCGGAAGTCGTCCTCCCGCAGCGACTGCCGCGCGCTGCCCAGGAGCTCCTCCGCCCGGCGCTCCTGCTCGGCCTCCTCTTCCACCATGCCGATCCACTTCTGGTACTCGTGGCGCTTGGGGTGGTTCGGGGCGAGCTCGACGAGCGTTTCGAGAGCGAGCCGGGCGAGCCGGGTCTGCTGGGTCTTCAGATACCGCTCCACCAGCGCGGCGGCCTCCTCGACCCGGGCCCGCCGTTCGGCCGTCCGCTCGGCGTGCGCGATCTGTCGGGCCAGCCGATCGATCTCCGGCACCTCGTCCGGACGGGCTCCGGTCTCCGCCGCGAGCGCCCGCGCCCGATCGAGCGTTTCGCGGGCCTCGTCCGTCCGGCCGTCGTCGATCCGGGCGCGGGTCGTTTCGAGCGCGCTCTTGATCTCGGCCATCCGCTGTTCGGGAGTGGCCTTCCTCTGTTTCAGCTCGGGCTGGGGCTCGGTCTGGGGCTCGGGCTGGGACGGGGACGGCGACGGGGGCCGGCTCTTGCGCCGGCGCCGGGCGGCCGCTTCGATCTGGGCGAGCAGCTCCGCCTTCTCCTCGTGGCTGAGCTCCCGGGAGCCGCCGTCCCGGCCGCGTCCGGAGGCCGGGGGGCGCCGGGTGGGAGGAGGCTTCCCGGCGGCGATCGCATCCCGTCGCTCCTGGAACGCCTCCAGCGCCTCGATGAAGCTCACGGCGTCCGGGTAGCGATCGTCGCGCTCCCGCGCCAGACCCCGCAGCACCACCTGCTCCAGCTCCTCCGGGATCGGGTGCTCCGGATTGCGGTCGACCAGGGGGAGCGGGTCCTCGGACAGCCGCTTGAAGATGGCGCCCTGCGGGGTCTCCGACTCGAAGGGTGGCAGGCCGGTGAGCATCTCGTACAGGACCAGGGCCATCGAGTAGAGGTCGGTCCGGTTGTCCAGGGTCTCGCCCTTGTGCAGGCCAGCCTGCTCGGGGGCGCAGTAGAGGAGCTTCCCCATGAACACACCGTCCTGGGTCACCTCGTGCTCCGGGTCCGGTTCCAGGCCCTTGGCCAGGCCCAGGTCGATGATCTTGAGGTGCGGCTCCCCCCGGGACGAGGGCGAGATCATCAAGTTGTCCGGGGAGATGTCCCGGTGGATCATCCCCGCGCCGTGGATGGCGTTGAGGCCCCGCAGGGCCTGGATTCCCAGGCCGATCGCCACGGTCACGGGCAACGGTCCGTCCCGCCGCACCCGGGTGCCCAGGTCCTCGCCGTCGATGTGCTCCCACACCATGTAGAAGCTGCCGTCGCGCAGGCGGGAGTAGTCGTAGAGGATCGCCACGTTGGCGTGCTTGATCTGGGTGGCGAAGCGGGCCTCCCGCAGGAACCGTTTCTGGGCGTCCGGGTCTCCCACGCGGTCCGCGCGCAGGATCTTGACCACCCGCTTCTCCTCGAGGTGGATGTGGCGCACCAGGTACACCTCGCCCATCCCTCCCCCGCCCAGGTGGTCGAGGACTTCGTACTTGCCGTCGAGGACGCTGCCGGCCTGTTGGTTCGTGGTCAACTGAGAGGCTCCTGCTTCGATGAGCTCGGGGCGGGCCCGGGCCGAGTCCGCCTATTGTACCGATCCGAACCGGTTTGATGGCGAGGCTCGGGCACGGTCCGGGAAGGGATGCGGGTATCATCCGGGTGGAAGCGCTCGGGGGCTGGTGCCTCCCGCGGTCTTCAAAACCGTCGTTCCGGGTCGGAAGCGGCCCGGAGGGTGGGTTCGATTCCCATGCGCTTCCGCCAATTCCTCCACAGCTAAACAAGGTGCCCGAGCCGCCCGGGCCGGGACCGTTCCCGGCGAACCCGGCGGCGGAGCCGTCCTCTCAGCCGAGGGCGTTCAGGAAGTCCGCCACCAGGTCGTCCGTCCCCTCGATGCCCACCGACACCCGGATCATCTCGTCCGTCACCCCCATCGCCTCCCGCTCCTGCCGCGGGATCGTCCGGTGGGAGGTCGCCACCGGGCGGGTGACCAGGCTCTCCACGCCGCCCAGGCTGGGAGCCACCACGGGCAGGGTCAGCCTGCCCATGAAGGCCTGTGCCGCGTCGGCGCCGCCGTCGAGCTCGAACGCCAGCATGCCGCCGTAGCCCCCGCCGTCGCCGGAGAACAGGTGGGTCGCCCGCTCGTGGTCCGGGTGCGACTCGAGCCCCGGGTAGTGGACCCGCCGCACCGCACGGTGCTTTTCCAGTGCCCGGGCCAGGGTCAGGGCCGATCCGTTCTGGTGGCGGACCCGGAGGGCGAGGGTCTTCAGCCCCCGATCGAGCAGGAAGCAGCCGTCCGGCTCCAGCGAGCCGCCGAGCCCGCGCAGGGTCTCCAGCGCCGGCCGCATCAGCCGCTCCGGCCCGGCCAGCACTCCGGCTACCAGGTCCGAGTGGCCGTTCAGGTACTTGGTGGCGCTGTGGAGCTCCAGGTCGAACCCGATCTCGAGCGGCCGGAAGTTGACCGGCGTGGCGAAGGTGTTGTCGACCATGGAGACCAGCCCGTGCTCGCGCGCGAAGGCGACCGCCTCGTCGAGCGCCCCGACCCGCATGGTCGGATTGGAGATCGACTCCAGGTAGATCGCCTTCGTCCGGTCGGTGAGCTCGGCGGCCCAGGAGCCCGGATCGTCGGCGTCGATCAGGGTGACGTCGATGCCCCAGCGCGGCAGGTGGTGGGTGACGAACCCGTAGGTTCCGCCGTACAGGCTGCGCTGGACCAGCACCCGGTCGCCCGCTCCGAGCACCGACAGCAGGGCGCTGGAGATGGCGGCCATGCCGCTGCCGGTGACCAGGGCGTCCTCGGCGCCGAGCAGCTCGGCCAGCTTGCCGTGGAGGTACCGGTGGTTCGGGGTGTTGGAGTACCGGATGTAGCGCGGCTCGGCGTCGACCCCGGGGGTGTCCCGGTACATGGCGCTCTGGAAGGTGGGCATCACCACCGCGCCCTCCATGTCGGAGGGCATCTGTCCGGCGTGGATCACGCGGGTCTCGATCGAACGCGGTGGCTCGTGGTCTCGGCGGTCGCTCATGGCGGGGTCTCTCCGTGTCGGACTGCGGGTTCGTCTCGGGCTGGACCGTTCACAACAGGGTATCGGCCAGGGGCAGGACCTCGCAGGGAGCGCCCGCCTCGAGCCCCGGGCAGTGGGCGGGGATCCGCACCAGGGCCTGGCCCGCGGCGTACGAGCCCATGTCGTGGGAGCCCACGGGCTGCGCCGGGGTCACCAGCAGGCGGCCGTCCTCGGCGCGGAGGGTGGCCGGCAGGAACTTGTCCCGCGCCTTGGCTCGCGGCAGCGGGGCGGTCAGCTCTCCGGCGAGGGCGCCGTGCCAGTAGCCCCCTCGGCGGCCCAGGAGCCGGTGCAGCGCCGGGCGCACGAAGAGCCAGAAGCAGACCATCACCGACGCCGGATTGCCCGGCAGGCCGAAGACCAGGCCCCGGCCGGCTCCCCCTCCGGACGACCTGCGCTCGTGGCGCGCCGCCACCAGCGGCTTGCCCGGCTGGACCGCCACCCGGTCGAACAGGATCTCGCAGCCGAGCTCTCCGAGCACTCCCTCGACCAGGTCCAGCTCGCCCATGGACACGCCCCCGGAGAGGAGCAGCACGTCGGCGTCCAGACCCCGTTCGATCATCTCGCCCAGCCGCTCCCGGTCGTCCGGGGCGATGCCCAGGGCCTCGACCTCGACGCCGCCGGCGATCCCGAGCCCCCGGCACGCGGCGAGCACGAAGTCGCCGTGGGAGTCCC
>JASFUJ010000365.1:0-4686 GCA_050050355.1 Acidobacteriota bacterium | reverse complement strand
CGTTGCTCTGGAGCGTCACGGTGCCGGTCTTGGCCCCGTAGTCGCCGCACAGCATGCGGACCCGGAACGACGTGCTGCCGCCGCTCGGCACGGAGGCCGTGGGGTACGGCGAGAGCTGGTGCCAGCAGTCGCCGAAGACCAGGTTGGACGGGTTGCTCAGCTCCAGCGTTGTGTCCCCGTCGTTGGTGATGGTGAACAGGCGCGAGACGCTCTCGCCCTCGTCCGCGTCCGGGAAGACGACGTTCGAGCCCGGCAGAAGCCGGGCGAAGTCGTCGTAGGCCTTCTCCACCCGGATCGCCGCGCCGCCGGGGATCGGGTTCCAGACCGAGACCGTGGTCGGCACCGAAAAGCCCCAGTTGCCGCAGGCGTCCCGCGCCCGGAGCCGCAGGGTGTGGTCGCCGATGGCGACGCTCGAGCTGTCCCAGGTGAAGGTGAACGGCTCGCTGGTGTCGGTCAGCGCGACGTTGCCGTCGACCAGCAGGTCCGCCCGGGTCACGCCCACGTTGTCGCCGAACGTTCCGGCGACGTTGACCAGGCCGGTGACGTCTTCGCCGGCGGTCGGCGAGTCCAGGCTCACGGTCGGCTTGGTCTCGTCCAGGCAGTTCTCGACCTCGAAGGTCGTCTCCCGGTAGGTCACCGGCGGCCACTGGCCTGCGCGGCCGCTCACCGCCACCACCTGGAGGGTGTGGGTGCCGTTGGACAGTTGGGTCGTATCCAGCGTGGCGGACCAGCCCATGTTCGGGTTGCACCCGCTGGCCGGAGCGCCCGGCAGATCGACGCACCCCTCCGGGAAGGACTCGCCCCAGGTCAGGTTCTGGACCGGGGCCGGCTCGTTGTCGATCCACAGCGCCACCTGGCCGGTGCCGTAGGCGTCGTCCCGGGCGAAGCCGGAGAGCTCCACGGTTCCGGAGAGGGTCTCTCCGGCTTCCGGATCGACGATCGCGGTGATCGGTCCGTCCCCGGCGGTCTGCCCTTCGACCCGCGGCAGCAGCAGCGGGGGCGCCTGGCCGGTGCTCCCGTCGAGCGGCAGCGGCGTCGAGTAGACGACGAAGCCGTCCTTGCACTGGGTGGTCTCGATCACCCAGTAGATCTCCACGAGCGTGCCGTCCGCGAAGTGTACGAAGGTGGAGTAGCTCTGGGTCACCCGCCAGCAGGTCGTGTAGGAGTGCGGGGTGCCGCCGCCGTAGGGGTCGTCGTCGTAGCAGGTCGCGGGAACGCGCTCGCAGTGGTCCCGGAGGCCGGGAATCGGGTCGTCCAGCGAGCAGCTCATGTCGCAGGTGCCCTTTTCGCCGAGCAGGTAATCGCCGTAGATGGCCGACGAGCTGCCGGAGCCGTTGCAGCTACAGTTCGAGTGAATCGTCGTGTCTCCCGTCACCGTCGTCGAAGAGGTGCTCGGGGTACAGGTCTTGCTCGGGTTGCCGGCGATCTCGGCGGTCACCTCCGAGATGACGGTCCCTTCCTTGTACCTGGTGTGGGACGGCCTGGTCTCGCCCCGGAAGCTCAGGATCGTGTCGTAGAAGGGATCCTCGTTCGGCGGAGAGGCCTTGAACGACAGGATGGCGCTCTCGGTGGCCCCCACGCAGGAGAACGACGCGCTGACCTGGTAGTAGGCCCGATCGTCGTTGTTGTCGTCAGCCGCGGTGCAGTGGGCGACCAGGACCGCTCCGCCGAACTGGCTCAGTCCGAGCTGCTCCTGCATCACGCTGTTGGCGCAGGTGTCGTGGGCGAGGTGCAGGGCGTGGCCGAGCTCGTGGGCCAGGACCTTCTGCCCGTACCGCTCGGTATTGACCCAGTCGATCGTGTTGGTCGCGTCGTTGCACGGAATGCCGTAGTCGGCGGCATTCCCGGGGCACTTGCCGTAGACGCTGATGGTGTTGGTGTTGGGATCGTGGGCGGCGAGGGTGAGGGTTCCCTCGGCGGCGTCGAACGGCGGCGCGACCCCCGGCTGGTAGTCCAGTGCGATGGCGGCCCGCCGGATGTCGTTGATCCCCAGGGGAGGGGTCGCGTTGTCGCGCGAGCCGAAACGGATCTCGAACTTGGGCAGGTTCTCGGAGTCGGCGCAGACGCCGGTGGCGTCGCCGCTCCCGTCGTCGGCCTTCCACTGCTCGATCGCGTCCTGGAGGGCCGCCTCGAACTCGGTGCTGATGGGCGAGCCCCCGCTGTCGACGTAGATCGGGACCGTCTCCACACCCTGACCGACGGTGCCCTCGAACCAGGCCGGCGCCTCGGTGTCGATCTGTGGCGTGCACTGGGCACGGGCCGGGCTTCCTGCGGCCGCGATCATCGCGATCGACAGAGCCAGCGCGGCGGCGAGCGACTTCGTCGGGGCCTTCATCGGTCACCCTCTGGCCGGATCGACTTGCGGATCAGCTCGAGCGACCGGGGCTCCACGTCGCGAATCCTCCGGGTCCAGCGCAGGGGCTGGATCAGGCCGTCCCGCACCGGGAAGACGTAGTGACCCACCAGGAAGAGGGGGTGCTGCTCGAACCGGCTGCCGGTGACCAGGACCCGCTCGCCGACGCCGGGCAGCTCGACCTCGTCCGGGAGCTTCGAGCACGCCTCGACCCCGTCGAGGTCGATGGTGGCGTGGCTCCGCGAGTAGGCGACCGTGTGGCCCACCCGGAGGAAGCCGTCGCCGTCGCTCCCGTCGCCCCCGTCGTCGTCATTGCGGAGAATCTCCTCGATCCGGACGTAGACCATCGTCACCGGCCGGCCCTGCCAGGCGCTCCACCCGGGGACGGTGTCGACCACCGTGCCCACGAACGCCAGGCTCCGGGAGGCGATCAGCTCCTCGACCGTCATGCGGGCCTCGTCCCGGACCGGGCCGCCCAGATCCGGCTCGTAAAGACACTCGTTGCGGAAGGCGTTGCGCCGGCGGTCCTCCGGGAACCGCAGGGCGTACCGGATCCGGTCCCGGGCGTGCTCCGACACCGGCAGATCCTCGAGGGCCGTCTCGTCCAGGGCCCGCTGCGGAAGGAAGACGGCCTCGGCCGGGTTGTCGTGGAACCAGACGATCCGCTCCGAGTAGTCCTCGTGCTCTGGCTGTTGCTCGCCGGCGGCGGGGGGAGCCGGGCTCATCTCCTGGGACGTCTGGGCCCCGGCCTGGAGCGCCCCGAGGCCGAGGAGGCCGAGGAGCCCGACGAGGACGAGCGCCGGCCCGATGAGACGGTTGAGGAAGTGCTGAGCTGTTCGCATCGTTCGTGTTTCTCCTGTTCGGTGATTGAGATCCCGCCGGAGGGATTGCGGCCGAGCGTTCCAGGGCCGGTCGTTTTGTGTCAAGAGGTTGTGGTTTTTGACAAAGCTCAAATCATTTCTTTCGATTGCGGTCGATCCGTACGGAGCGATCGGGCCCGTGGAACGAGTCGTCCTGACTGGTACGATCACGGCGTCGAGAGACGATCGAGCTTCGGAGACGGCGCCGGTGGAGGGCGGTTCATGCAGTGGTTCAGACGATGGTTTCAGTCGAGGCAGCGTCGGCCGGCCGGGCCGCTCGGGTCCGACGGCCGGCTCCGGAGCGACCTCTGGCTCGACGGGCCGGACGCCGCCGAGCGGGTGGAGGAGCGGCGGGCGTCCGGCGAGCTCTCCGAGGGCGACGCCGAGGAGCTGACGCGCTGGGCCGAGCGCGGCTACGCCCGGCTGTCGATCGACGCCGGGGACCGGCTGGTCCGGGAGGTGGACGAGACGGTGGAGCGCCTCTGGGAGGAGCGTCCCGCCTCGGTGGCCGTCGCCTCCGACGGCCCGCTCAAGCGTCTGCGCGACGCGGATCCGGCGGCGGAGCGGCGCCCCGGCTACCGGATCTCGAACCTCCACTCGGCCTCCGAGGGCGCGCTCGACCTCTATCTTCACCCGGAGATCCACCACCTGGTCGAGCGGATCTTCGACCAGCCCCCGGTGGCCATCCAGTCGATCTACTTCGAGTGGGGGAGCGGCCAGCCGCTCCACCGGGATCCGATGCACGTCTACACCGCGCCGCCGTCCCACCTGATCGGCGCCTGGATCGCCCTGGAGGACATCGGCCCCGACTGCGGGCCGCTCACCTACGTGCCCGGCTCCCACCGGCTGCCCTACTACCAGTTCTCGCCGGGGGAGTACCGGGTCCAGCACGGCACCCACGGGGAGGAGGACGTCCGCCGGGCCGAGGCGTTCGATCGGGAGCAGTGCCGGCGGCGGGGCCTGGAGCAGGAGCTCTTCACCTGCCGGCGCGGCGAGGTCCTCCTCTGGCACGCGTCGCTCCTGCACGGCGGCGCCCCGCTCCGGGACCCGTCCCGGACCCGCAAGAGCCTGGTGATCCACTTCTCGACGGCGGCCCACTACCGGAGGCTGCGCCAGACGGTGGTCGAGCCCGGTCCGGACGGCGCGCCCCGGGGGCGGGCGGTCGGGACCGATCGGCTCCTGGAGCGGGACGGGCGCCGGGGCTTCGACAACCCGCTGCGGGAGGTGGCCCGGGCGTCGACGTGAGGGCC
Organism: Acidobacteriota bacterium; assembly: GCA_050050355.1. Taxonomy (GTDB): domain Bacteria; phylum Acidobacteriota; class Thermoanaerobaculia; order Multivoradales; family DATKCC01; genus JASFUJ01. The sequence goes on along the minus strand of JASFUJ010000365.1, from coordinate 223 downwards.
TGAGGGCCTGAGGGCCGCTCCGCCGGGGACGTCAGCCGGCGGCGCCGGAGGCCACGAGGACGGCCCCCAGGAAGCCCACGTCGTCCAGCTCCCCGACGGCGAGCGCCTCGAACCTGAAGTCGGCGGGCCGTGCCCGGGACGGCCGGGGGCTCGCCAGGTCGAGCGTCACGCCCGGCGGCGGCGCGTGGCGGTAGAGCTCCAGCCGGTGGAAGCGGCCCTCCAG
>JASFUJ010000364.1:0-4692 GCA_050050355.1 Acidobacteriota bacterium | reverse complement strand
ATGCTCGAGGGCATCCGGCGGCAATCGAACCGGCTGCTAGGCTCCAGCCCGTCATGACCTCCAGCACAGCGCGTCGACGGCCCGGACCGGCGGTGGCCGGTCTCCTCGTTCTCTCGATTCTCTCGATTCTCTCGATAGGGGCCTGCGGTCCGCGGGAGCCCTCCTCCGGGTCCGCCGCCGACCCGGCCCGGCAGGTGACCATCCACCGGGACGCCTGGGGCACGCCCCACGTCCACGGCGCCACCGACGCCGCGGCCGCCTTCGGCTTCGCCTACGCCCAGGCGGAGGACAACTTCCGCCAGATCGAGGAAAACGTCTACCGCAGCATCGGTCGGGCGTCGGAGGTGCACGGCGAGGAGACCCTCGTCGACGACTGGCTCAACCGGTCGCTGCGGATCGAGCCCCTGGCGGTGGCCGAGTACGAGCAGGCGGGCCCCCGCGTGCGGGCGCTGCTCGACGGCTACGCCGCGGGCCTGAACCATTACCTGGCGACCCATCCGGAGGTCGAGCCCCGGCTGCTCGAGCGCTTCGAGCCCTGGTACCCACTGGCGATGATCCGCTACCTCTACTTCCAGCGGGGCTTCCTGGGGGCCGCGGGGCTCGAAGCCGCCGAGATCGAGGCCGCCGTCGAGGCCTCGGGCGGAATCGACGTCGCCTCGACCGGCTTCGGGATGCCCCCGACCCTGCCCCGGAGCGAGCGGGGCTCGAACTCCTGGGCGGTCGCACCCGAGCGCAGCGCCAGCGGCAACGCCCTGCTCCTGATCAACCCCCACCTGCCCTTCTTCGGCCCGTCCCAGGTCTACGAGGGCCACCTGCTGAGCGACGAGGGCTGGAACTTCAGCGGCTACGGCCGGCTCGGCTTCCCGATGCCCTACGTGGGCTTCAACGAGCACCTGGCCTGGGCGAGCACCGACAACGCCGCCGACCTGGTGGACCTCTACGCGGAGCGCTTCGACGACCCGGACGATCCCCTGGCCTACCGCTACGGCGACGGCCACCGGCAGGCCACCGAGGAGGTCGCGGAGATCGGCCTCCGGTCGGGCGAGGAGGTCGAGCCCCGGGGCTTCACCCTCCGCCGGACCCACCACGGCCCGGTGGTGGCCCTGCGCGACGGCCGAGCGCTGACGGTCCGGATGGCGAAGCTCGAAGAGCCCGGCTGGCTCGACCAGTGGTACGCCATGAGCCGGGCGACCGACCTGAGCTCGTTCCGCGCCGCGGTCGAGCCCCTCGACATGCTGTTCGGCAACTACCTCTACGCCGACCGGGAGGGGCACATCTTCTACGTCTACAACGCCGCCGTGCCGGTGCGCTCCGAGGCCTTCGACTGGTCGCAGCCGGTGGACGGCAGCGACCCGGAGACCGAGTGGCGGGGCTACCACCCGATGGAGGACCTGCCCCAGGTGCTCGACCCGCCCACCGGGTGGCTCCAGAACTGCAACGGCACCCCGTTCCTGTCCACCGCCGAGGGGTCCGACGCCAACCCCGACCCGGCCGACTTCCCCTCCTACCTGGTGCCCGAGGGGGACAACGCCCGGAGCCGCAACGCCCGGCGGATCCTGAACGTCCGCCACCTCTTCGGCTTCGACGAGTGGCGGGAGCTGGCCTACGACCGCTACTCGCTCACCGCCGAGGAGGAGATTCCCGGCCTGGTGGAGGCGTGGCGGGAGCTCGGCCGGTCGGACCCGGAGCGGGCGGCGGCGCTCCGGGAGCCGGTGGAGCTGCTGCGCGACTGGGACCGGGTGAGCACGGTGGAGTCCGAGGCGATGACGCTGTTCGTGCACTGGTTCGAGAGCCGCCACCGGCAGGGCGACGGGCCGGCCGGGGCGCCCAGAGATCTCCGGGCCCTGGAAGCCGCCATGGCCCACCTGGAGGAGGGCTGGGGCACCTGGCGGGTCCCCTGGGGCGAGATCAACCGCCTGCAGCGGGTGGCCTCGAACGGCGAGGGCTTCGACGACGACGCCCCCAGCCTGCCCAGCGCCGGGGTGCCGAGCTGGGCCGGGTCCGTGTTCACCATGTGGTCGTCGGAGGTGGACGGCCAGCGCCGCCGCTACGGCGTGGGCGGCAACTCCTACGTCGCCGTGGTCGAGCTCGGCCCGGAGGTCGACGCCCGCTCGCTGCTGGTCTTCGGCCCCAGCGCCGTCCGCGGCTCCCTGCACCGCCTGGATCAGGCCGAGCGCTATCTGGAGGGGGACTTCAAGCCCGCCTGGCTCACCCTGGACGACGTCCGGGCCCACGCCGAGCGCTCGTACCGGCCGGGGGAGGAGTGAGGGGTCTCGGGCGGCTGGTCCGGCGCGTCGCCGCGGGCGAGGAACTCGTCATCACGCGAGCCGGTGTGCCGGTGGCGCGCATGGTGCCGATCGAACGGCCTGCGCGGAGGACGCTCGGGGTGGACCGCGGCCGGTTCGAGATTCCGGAGGATTTCGACGCGCCCCTCCCCGAAGAGGTCGTTTACGCGGAAGCCAAGCGTGAGATTGCCGAGAAATCCTCGAGGTGAGCGGGCGAGCAGCCTCGAGCCGAAGCCTTCGACCCAGCAGCCGTCAGCCGTCCCGCCGCGGGTGATCCGGGGGGAGGGCGAGGTGTTCGAGGAGCTCGGCGGCCTGGGCGAGGAGGCTCCGGTCCCGGCGGGGGAGGGTGGCGACCTCGCCGGCCAGGGCCCGGATCCGCCGGGCGCGGCCCTCGTCGAGCAGCCGCCGGCCGGCCTCGGTGGCCCGCACCCGCTGGACCCGGCGGTCGTCCGGGTCCGGCAACCGTTCCACGAGACCGTCCGCCTCCAGCCCCTGCACCAGCCGCGAGATGGTGGGCGGCCGCACCTGCTCCGCCTCGGCCAGCTCCCCCAGAGTGAGCGGGCCGCCGAACACGATCACCGACAGGGCCGACAGCCGCGGCGCCGTCAGGCCGGAGGCCGCGTCCTCCTGCCGCAGCCGGCGCAGCAGGTGGATCGCCGCCGAGTGGAGCCGGTCCGCGATCCGTTCGGCCTCGGAGCGGGCGGTGGAGTCTCGCGGGTCGTGCTCGTCGCGGGGAGGGGGTTGCATTCTTCGTCGATCTCCCTATAATTTGGTTAGCCAAGCTAAATGATTGCACGGCGGACGCCCCGGGTCAACCGGTCGATGCCGCCGGCGACGAACCCATCGATCCGGAGCCCTGCCGCCGGAGAGCCGACGAGACCGGCCGGAGGGCTCCGCGGGAGGGACCCTGACATGACCACGACCCCGTCTTCCGATTCCAGCTCCGGTCTCCACCTGGCCCGGATCGGTCAGATCGCGGTGACGGTCGAGGACATCGATCGCGCCACCGCGTTCTACCGGGACACCCTCGGCGTGCCGCACCTGTTCAGCGCGCCGGGGATGGCCTTCTTCGACTGCTCCGGCGTCCGCCTGATGCTCTCTCTGCCCGAGGGGAGCGACCCGGGCGCCGCGTCGATCCTCTACTTCCGGAGCGACGACGTCCAGCGGGACGCCGCGATCCTGAAGGACCGGGGCGTCCGGCTCGAGGGCGAGCCCCACGCCGTCCACAAGACCGACACCTCCGAGCTCTGGATGGCCTTCTTCCGGGACTCGGAGGGGAACCCGATGGCGCTGATGCAGGAGCGGTGACCGGGGGGTTCCTTCGCTGGTGGGTTTGCCGGGAGCGGTCCGGGCGGTTCCGTCCTGCGGGACGCGGCGCGTCCGATGCCATGACGGTGCTCAACGCGCCGCTCGTCGAGCGCCCGCGCGTGTGCGCCAACGGCGGCGCGCCGTGCTCGTGAGCGCGGTCGTCGGCGCCCTCCGGCCGGAGCCGCCCGGACCGCTCCAGGGGTCACCGGTCGTTGCCGCGTCCGGACGGCCCCTCGGCCCCTTCGGTTGCTACGGCTGGGAACAGTGACCTGCGGAGTGCCCCGGAGGGTCCCTCGCCGGTCGCAGTTTGCCGCCGAGGGAGCCCTCCGGGAGCGCTCCCGGCGAGCCTCTCGGCGAAGGCGTCCACCCAGCCGGCATCGGACGCTTCCCACCTGCTCCCGCCCAGTAGCCGAGAGCTCTACGGGTTGTACGTTTTGCGTATGGAGTGTTCTTCCATCGCTTCGAGATGTTCGTTTGTCCTATGGGCTGGCAAGTCCCGCGGCCCCGGCCACTCCCTCGTGAGCCACCGCTCCACGTAGTCCCTCAGCTCCGGGGCGTCCAGCTCTTCCATGCCCGGGCCGTAGACGCCCATGCCCCGGAACGGCAGCGGCAGGCTGCCCCGCTCGGCGGCGTAGGTGTTGCGGTCGAAGTCCTTGTCCCAGCCGTGGCTCTCGAGGAACAGCGTCCGCGTCCAGCCCTCCGGCGGGGCGGGCAGCCCCGAGGCGTCGAACTCGAGCGCCAGCTCGTCCCCGGCGGCCAGGATCACCGACCGGTCGTCCGCCGCGCCCAGCAGCTCCCGCACGTCGCCGTACTTGGTGTACGGACCCGGGGTCGGCTCCCACGGCGAGCGCCGGCTCACCCGCGCGTAGTCGAGCTCGTGGGGGGCGTTCGGCGCCCGCCGCACCGGCGCCGAGAAGCCCCGGTAGCGCAGCTCCGCGCTGGCCGGCAGCAGACGGCCCGCCACCCGCGGCACGCCGTCCGCCGGCGCCGCGCTCCAGGCGATGCGGTCCCAGGAGATCCACTGATCCGTGACGATCCGCAACCGGTGCGCCCCTTCCGGCAGCGGCGGCGTGTCCACCACCATCGTCTTGGTCTTGCC